>NZ_RXXX01000179.1:0-307 GCF_011006755.1 Anoxybacillus sp. MB8 | reverse complement strand
TGTCGATGATGTCCATGTCGGCAACATCGGTCATGTAGATCAGCACTTGGGTGACATTTTCCAGGCTGCCACCCGCCGCTTGCGTGGCCCGCTGCATATTTGCGAAGGTCAGGCGAGCTTGCTGTTCGATGCTTCCCGTATCGATGCTGCCGTCCGGCCGCACAGGCCCGTTCACCATGAACAGCATTTCTCCTTTGGCTTTGACGGACAAACAAAACGCTTGCTTCAGGGGCGGAAGCCCGACGTCGACGACTTGTTTCATCACTTGCTCCGTGTAGAGGTGACCGGCAAGGACGCAAAGAGCGCG
>NZ_RXXX01000178.1:0-307 GCF_011006755.1 Anoxybacillus sp. MB8 | reverse complement strand
GGTTGAGGACCTTCAGCGAGCCGTCCACCGCAGTGAAGGCGGCGGTGACATTGTTGTAGTCGCCGCTGGTGAAAGTGCCATCGGTGGCGATGCTGGAGATGCTGAACTTCGGCGCGGTCCACACGTTGGTGGTGCCGTTGTAGGCGGTGGTGCCACCGAAGTAGCTGGCAATGGTGCTGTTCGTGCTGAACAGCTGGTCGCCGGTGATGGCATCGCTGCTGCCGGCCAGGATGCTGCCGGCGGCGACGTTGGTGATCTTCACCGCGCCGGTGCCGGTGCCCGTCAGCGTCACGCTGTTGAGCACGTT
>NZ_RXXX01000177.1:0-308 GCF_011006755.1 Anoxybacillus sp. MB8 | reverse complement strand
GGCCGCCACCCTGGTGCTGGGCTGGCTGCAGCGCGCGGATTTTGGCGAGCAGGTCGTGGCCGACGTGCGCCAGCCCTGAACGTACGGGTCTGGCAGGCCCGATGCAGCAATGAAAATCCCGGCAGCAGACAGAAACATATCGCCGTGCTGCCGGAAACAATCCAGCCATTCGCCCTGGAAAATATTCCGCAAGTTTTACCGGTTGCAGGAATCATTTCCCATATCCAGGCCGCGCATTGCCTTCAAAAACGTCATCTGGCAAAGGATGACGTTTTTCGTCTGAGTTTGCCAGTCCCGCTTTTCCAATC
>NZ_RXXX01000176.1:0-308 GCF_011006755.1 Anoxybacillus sp. MB8 | reverse complement strand
TCGGTGGCCAGGGTGTACAGGGTTGTGCGCCCATTCCGGTGAGCAGCTCAGGCTCCCCGTACAACAATCGCCCCAACTGGGCGCAGACCGTGCGTGGCGTGGCGATGGATGCCCGCGGCGACACCTTCATCAGCAACTCGATGCGCTCGCGGGGCAAGGCCAAGCGTGCATCCATGAAGGAGTGCAAGGAGTTCGGGAAAGGCGAATGTACGTTGGCGACCCTGTTCCAGGCGCAATGCGTGGCGGTCGCCCACGCGGGCCTGGGCACTGAAACCACCAGCGTTGCCACCGCCATGTCCGAACAGGGG
>NZ_RXXX01000175.1:0-311 GCF_011006755.1 Anoxybacillus sp. MB8 | reverse complement strand
GACCAGGATCGTGATCGCGCCCGTAAGGCCGCAGAGGCAGAAGCCGCTGCGTTGCGCGATATGTTGAACCGTCCTCGTAAGGTCTTGCGTGCTCCCGAGCCAGAGGCTGATAGCAAGGCAGGTGCCAAGGGCGCTCAGAAGAAAGACGCCAAAGGCTCGAAAACTGACAAGGCCCCAGGCAAACCCGTCAAGACCGACAGCACGCCTGGCTGGACCAGCGATGCCAGCCGCAAGAAGCAGCCTTCCAAGGCTGATGTGGCTTCCGCCGGTGCCGGTGGTGGTCGCGAAGGCTGGAAGTCCAATGCCAAGGC
>NZ_RXXX01000174.1:0-312 GCF_011006755.1 Anoxybacillus sp. MB8 | reverse complement strand
CGATGGAGTGATGTATGGCGTGGAAGAACGAGAAGAAACGAAACGAGAAACGATCGTGAAAAAGGCACTGAAGCGCGTGCAAACGCAAATGACAGAAGTGGTACGAGATAACATCCCATACCTTCGCCAATCTTCAGGGACACCGATTTACGAGGCATTGCAAGCATTGAAAGGTTTTTAAAACGAGAGAAAACGCACATACCTACAGGATGAGAGTAAGTAAAAGCGCTTACATATAACGATTTTATAAAACCATATATAACCAAAAAAATCGGTCGAGAAAAAAATCTCCCACAAAGTCTTGACTCAAAC
>NZ_RXXX01000173.1:0-312 GCF_011006755.1 Anoxybacillus sp. MB8 | reverse complement strand
AGCTGCCCCTTCGCACTGACTGACCGCCAGTCATTGACCGACGGTCAGTCAGTCGATAGGATGCGCGCACATCCTCCCCCCGGATCCACGCATGAGACGCCTCCAACGGCCCGCCCTGGTGCTGGCGGCCTACCTCGGTACATTCCTCGCTTCGCTGGACATCAGCATCGTCAACGTGGCCCTGCCAACCCTGCAGCAGGCGCTGCAGACCGACATGGCGGGCCTGCAATGGGTGATCAACGCCTATGCGATCGCACTGTCGGCGCTGATGCTGTCGGCCGGTCCGTTGGGGGATCGCTACGGTCATCGGCG
>NZ_RXXX01000172.1:0-313 GCF_011006755.1 Anoxybacillus sp. MB8 | reverse complement strand
GACCGATAGTGAACCAGTACCGTGAGGGAAAGGTGAAAAGCACCCCGGGAGGGGAGTGAAAGAGAACCTGAAACCGTGTGCCTACAAGTAGTCAGAGCCCGTTTATGGGTGATGGCGTGCCTTTTGTAGAATGAACCGGCGAGTTACGATCTCGTGCGAGGTTAAGTCGAAAAGACGGAGCCGTAGCGAAAGCGAGTCTGAATAGGGCGTATAGTACGAGGTCGTAGACCCGAAACCAGGTGATCTACCCATGTCCAGGGTGAAGGTAGGGTAATACCTACTGGAGGCCCGAACCCACGCACGTTGAAAAGTG
>NZ_RXXX01000171.1:0-315 GCF_011006755.1 Anoxybacillus sp. MB8 | reverse complement strand
GTCTACCAGTGCGCGGTGCAGGAGCTGTTCCTGTCGGCCTTTTCCGACCAGGAACAAGCGCAGTTTGCAAAAGGTCTGGATCAGGCCGCCCGACAGGCGCGGCAAACTCCCAACACCTGAATGTGTCCAACTGCAAGCTGAGACTCACGCTTGCAAGATGCGCTGGGCTATTATTTAGCAATGAAAGAAATCTTCGCACTTCTCGATTTCGGGGGTTATATCGCCTTGCTCCTGTGGGGTATCCACATGGTGCAAAGCGGTGTGCAACGCGCCTTTGGTGCTGAGCTGGGCGTCTGGATGGGCCATGCCCTGGGC
>NZ_RXXX01000170.1:0-315 GCF_011006755.1 Anoxybacillus sp. MB8 | reverse complement strand
CCCATGCCGAGGCCGGCGTGGACATGGTGGCGCCCAGCGACATGATGGACGGCCGCATCGGCGCCATCCGCGAGGCGCTGGAGGCCCACGGCCACATCCACACCCGCATCATGGCCTACAGCGCCAAGTACGCCAGCGCCTTCTACGGCCCGTTCCGCGATGCCGTGGGCACGCGCGGCGCGCTGGGCAAGGCCGACAAGAACGTCTACCAGATGGACCCCGCCAACACCGATGAGGCCCTGCGCGAAGTCGCCCAGGACCTGGCCGAGGGTGCCGACATGGTCATGGTCAAGCCCGGCATGCCGTACCTGGACG
>NZ_RXXX01000016.1:0-55699 GCF_011006755.1 Anoxybacillus sp. MB8 | reverse complement strand
TTGGTCAAGGGCGAATCCAATTCCACTATCCTCTTTATTTTCCTTCAACAGGTAGACCATGATGACTTTTCATAGATTTTTTGACGCTACCGTTTTATATGATGTAAAACAAAAATCCTGACAAAGTCGCCATCGAGATGACCGAGGCGATGAACGCCCAAACGAGTTTCTTATGAAAAATGCTATGCAGTAGTGTAATCTCTGGTAAGCTTGCGCCTGCGGAGCTAATCATGAGCGCCATCATCGGACCGAGCGCCATCCCTTTTGCAAGTAGCATTTGCGAAATCGGTATCATCGTAGAGAGACGGATGTACAAAGGAATGCCGATGATTGCCGCAAGCGGAACAAGCCACCATGTATCACCTCCCATATATGTTGAAATCCAGTCCGTTGGCACAACGCCATGGATGAATGCGCCAATGCCAGCACCTAACAATAAATACGGATATACGGTTTTCATGAGATGAAGCGTCTCATGCCACGCTTCTTTCAACGTCCGTTTTTTTCCGATATCCACGTTTCCTTTCACAATCACGCGTTTGACTGCGCGTTCAAATCCAAAAGCCTCTAGCATAAAACCGATGAGAATCGAAAGCATCGCCGTCAATAACGTATATACGACGGCTACTTTGATGCCAAGCAATGCGGTCATTAACGTTAAAATCGTCGGATCAAGTACAGGGGAAGCGAATAAAAAAATCATGACAAGCCCGAACCGAACGTTTTTGTTTAAGAGAGACACGACGACCGGGATGGTCGAACATGAACAAAATGGAGTCACAAATGCAAACATGACAGCAATGATTGCCCCAATGAGCGGATGGCGCTCTGCCAACAGCTGTTGCATGCGATCATACGGGATGTATCCCTCAATGAATTGAATAAAAAACGAAATAACAAGAAAAAGGAACGTAAGCTCTAACGCTAAAAAGAAAAACGATTGTATCGTTTCCAAATGAATTCTCTCCTTTATTTGCAAAATGCAAGTATTTGTTCAAGCAATAGGCAAGATTTCTCTTGCCTTAAAATAACGGTTTGCAACAGACTGTTGATTTGGCCATACATTCATTCAACAACTGAATGGAGCGAATAACCGTTTCGCGTTCAAACTCGCTCATATGTGAAAATACTTCACCTAAATATTCGTTCACTTCCGCGTCAATTTTTGCTGTGACGTATTTTCCTTCCGGCGTTAACGATAAAATATAGACGCGGCGGTCTTGGGAATAAGGTGTTTTTTTCACTAAGTTCATTTTGACAAGCGTTTGAATTTGCCGGCTGAACGTCGTAATATCGATGGCTAACGCATCAGCCACTTGTTGCATCGATGGTTCGTTCATCCGGTCAATTTCGTATAAAATATGGCTTTGCACAAGCGATAATTCAACCCCACCAACCGTACAGCAATTTCGGTCTAACAGCCCGAGACGTTTTGTCATCGTGTGGAATAGTTCGCGAACATTTTCCATTTCCTCACCTCTTGACTTTATTATACGTCATTATTTGCATTTTGCAACTAAAAACAAAAAATATTTTTCTCCTCGTTTATAACATCCTAGTCCAACCTAAGACGAAACAAAGGTAAATTATTTCCTCATTATAACAAATGTGTGCATGAACGCTACAAAAAAGACAGAAGTCCTCCGACTTCTGCCTTTCGCATTTATGCAATTTGGAGAGGCATATTTTCTTTTAGGCCAAGCGTTTCAGCAGCGAGCATTTGTACGTCGCGTAAAAGTGTTTCGTTTTTCATCAGTGATACACCGTATGATGGGATCATTTCTTTAATTTTTGGTTCCCATTGTTTCATTTCATTTGGGAAGCATTTTTCAATGACTTCAAGCATGACATGAACAGCCGTTGAAGCGCCTGGTGATGCACCGAGTAAAGCAGCAACGGAGCCGTCATGGGCGGCAACAACTTCCGTACCGAATTGAAGCGTTCCTTTGCCACCTGCTTCTGTATCTTTAATGACTTGCACGCGCTGACCAGCGATAATAACATCCCAATCTTCGCTTTTCGCATTCGGGATAAATTCGCGCAATTCTTCCATGCGTTGTTCTTTTGATAACATGACTTGTTCAATTAAATATTTTGTAAGCGCCATGTTTTTCGCCCCTGCTGCAAGCATCGTCAGCACGTTGTGCGGTTTGACAGACGTAATTAAGTCGAATATCGAACCGTTCTTTAAAAACTTTGGCGAAAACCCAGCGAACGGTCCAAATAATAACATTTTCTCATTGCCTATGAATCTCGTATCTAAATGTGGGACAGACATCGGCGGTGCACCAACTTTCGCTTTTCCGTACACTTTCGCATGATGTTGAGCAATGATATCCGGATTGTTGCACACCATAAATAGTCCGCTTACCGGGAATCCACCGATTCCTTTTCCTTCAGGGATGCCGGATTTTTGTAGTAAATGTAAGCTTCCGCCGCCTGCACCGATAAAGACGAACTTCGCTGTATGGACTTCGACCTCGCCGGTTGTGAGGTTGCGCACCTTTACTTCCCATAAATTGTCGCTTGTCCGTTTCATATCTTCAACATGATGTTTATAATATAAATTGACATGCTTATGTTCTAAATGTTCAAATAACATGCGCGTTAAAGCTCCAAAGTTCACATCTGTCCCTGACTCCATGCGCGTGGCAGCAATCGGTTCTGTGACGATGCGGTCTTCCATCATCAGCGGAATCCACTCTTTCAATTTTTGCGGATCGTCAGAAAACTCCATCCCTTTAAATAACGGATGATTAGCCATCTGTTCAAAGCGCTTTCTTAAAAACGCGACGTTTTCTTCTCCCTGCACGAAACTCATATGCGGGATTGGCATAACAAATTCCTTCGGGTTGCGAATGTGCTTATTTTGAACGAGATAAGACCAAAATTGTAGCGACTCTTGAAATTGTTCGTTAATTTTAATCGCTTTGCTTATATCAACTGATCCGTCCGCTTTTTCCACTGTGTAGTTTAGTTCACAAAGTGCGGCATGACCGGTTCCGGCATTGTTCCATTCGTTCGAACTTTCATCTGCTGGTTGATCTAATCTTTCAAATACCGCAATATCCCACTCTGGTGCCAATTCTTTTAACAACGTCCCTAAAGTCGCACTCATAATCCCCGCACCAATTAAAATGACATCTGTTTTCATCATTGGACCCCCTAAATCCCATCGATTCGATCAAAAACTTCTCCGTATTTATTATAACACATTTCAATTATAGTATGTCACTATTATTGTTTATTTTACAAACGTAGTTATATCGTTAAATCAAAACACCTCTACCCTTGCATATGTTCGACAAAAAGAAACAATATTCTTTTTTTAATGATTTTACAAAACAATTCGATATTTTACTAGCTTTATTTCAAAAAAATAAAACGAACAAGGGCGCCCTTGTTCGTTTTATTCAGCCGGTGCTTCTTGCGTACGAATAAATTGATCATAAAACGCAGCAAGCGATGTGTAGATGTATGGGACGAGCCATAAAAATCCGATACCAAACGTGAGCATTGAGAGAAGTCCCCAACCGATAAAGCTCAAATATAGTAAAAATAACTTTCCTTTATACCCTTTCATTCGTTTTTTACTTTCGCTAATCGCTTGAAGTGCACTGTACTCTGGATGATCTTTTAATAAAAAGAACGTTTGTGAGTAAGATAACGATTTAATAATTCCCGGGATGATGAGCAATAAACTCCATAAAAAGACGAAAAGCCCGAATAAAAGCGAAGTACCAATCAGCTTTAAAGCTAATTTTCCGTTTTGATAAACAGTAAATAGCGGAGCGATACGAATAGGCTCATTGCGATACGCATCTAAAAACACCCAATACAAGACGACACTAAGCGGGATGAGTGCAAACGAAACAAACATGCTTACAATCGAGGCAGATGCCGGTACAGTTTCTTGATAAAGCCACGCTTCCCATCCTCCACTGAACACAACCTCAACACCGAAAGGAACAACCATCGTTACAAGGGCATAAACAAGTATGAGAAGCACCGCGCTCCCCCATTTTCCTTTCAATGCTTTCCTTGCTTCACGCCTTAATGATGATAATGACATATCATAAAACCCTCCTTCTGTGTCATGATGCTTACCATATATTTTATGGCATCAATACTCATTCTAGCATACATTCTACTCCTTTTATTTAAAAACAACATGAACTTTATCTATTTCTTGTATATAATGGATGTATCAAACAAATTGGAGGGAATACACATGAAAAGTATAAAGCCTGGCCGTGGACCGTCCATGCAAGGTTTTATTGGCAGTATCGCCACCATTTTATTCGGCATATTTTGGACGTTTATGACTTTTTCCATTACAAAAGAATCTCCAATTGCAGGAACACAAATCTTTCCTTTTTTCGGATTGATCGTTATTGGTATCGGTATTTTTCAGGCGGTATATCATTATAAAAACGCTACAGGGAAAGAACGGATGTCCATCGTCGATATCGTTGACGAAAATGAAGAAAAAGATCCGCTAAATGCTCGCTTCGCCCATCATGAAGAAGGGAAGTTTTGCCCTTACTGCGGAACAAACGTACAAACAGATTTTCGCTTTTGTCCATCTTGCGGAAAGGCGTTATAAAACCGAGCATATCGCTCGGTTTTAATCTTCTAACATAAAAAGATACTCACTAAACTTTTTTACCCTCTTTTTCCCTTTATAGACCGCATCAACCATACAGAACCAAAAACAAACACAGCAAAAACCCCAAACAACGTGCCGAGCATCACGAGTTGAAATACAATGTCCCCGATGTACATAAAATCAACTCCTTTTCTTTCCATTATACTTTATTTTTCATATACGAGCCATGTTGGTTTGTTAATTTTTGCTGATAGATGAACAATTTTTGTTTTTACGCGACTTGCTTCTTTTCCTTGAAGTGGAATCGGCTGATAGTTGTTTCGCGTCGTGACAGATGAGATGCGAAATGGAATGATGCGAATCGTTGTTTTCGGCTGTTTTTTTCCGTTAACAAAATAAAATGTTTGTTGATAAACGAACGTATCTTTATCGCTCGGATTTTTATTGCCTCCAAACATAAAATTGCCTAAGCTATAAACGATCATTTTTCCTTTATATTGCTCCATTCCTTGAATGACGTGCGGATGATGGCCAACGACAAGATCTGCTCCGCTATCGATCGCAAATTTTCCTAACGCTTTTTGCGTGCTATTTGGCACATAGCTTCGCTCCTCACCCCAATGGAAATGAACGAGAACGATTTGGACTCCTTGTTTTCGTAGGGCATCTATGTCGTTTTCCATTTGCTGTCGCACCGCCTTCGTATCGCTCCATCCTTTATAGCCGAGCGCACCGATTTTCACTCCTTTGACGGTCTTCACAAGCCGTATTCCGTTCCCGAAATATCCGACGTTCGCTCGTTTTAACGTAGCAATCGTATCTATATATCCTTTTTGTCCATAGTCCAACGTATGATTATTCGCAAGATTGACCCCTTCAATGCTCGCGCGTGTTAAAATGTTAACGTACGACGGATCGCCTCGAAAACGAAACTTTTTCTCCGCTTTTTGCGTTGCATTTGTTAACGTTGTTTCCAAATTGACGGTTGTAAAATCATCTTTCTTAAAAATCGGTTCAATATATTTTGTAAAAAAAGCAAGACCATTTTTTTTCGCTTCATGATCAAACGAATATGTATAGCCATAGTTGTCATCGCGACCAAGCGTCACATCGCCTGCGACGCTTAATGTAATGCTCGTTTCTCCTTGTGCCCAAGCAGGATGTGCAAATAAAAACAGACAGACAAATATAAAAATATATACGTTTCTCACTTCTCCACTCCC
Organism: Anoxybacillus sp. MB8; assembly: GCF_011006755.1. Lineage (NCBI taxonomy): Bacteria > Bacillati > Bacillota > Bacilli > Caryophanales > Anoxybacillaceae > Anoxybacillus > Anoxybacillus sp. MB8. Next base: position 49,867 of record NZ_RXXX01000016.1, on the reverse strand, counting down.
CTTTCATATATCATTTTTCTACATATGGATGGAAAGTCCTTTTTTTATTTTATTTGTTGATGATTTAGAACATTGTTTTATAAAAGTAAAGTAAAAACAATCGTAGATGTTGCTGCAATCGTTAAGCCGATGAGCGTTTCAGACGGAAGCAATTGGAGACGCTCTTTCGGTGACATATGCACGCTTGCTGCTGTAGCATGAAAAAAACTGCCGTGTGGCAAATGATCAAGCACCGTTGCGCCCGCATGTACCATCGCCGCACCGGCGAGCGGCGAGACGCCTGCTTCCATTAACGCTTTTCCGAATACGTGGCTCGCTACTGCCGCACCGGCTGTTGTTGATGCAGTCATGCCTGATAATAATGCACCGGCGAACGGAGCGATGACATATGGAGAAAGGCCGAGAGACTGAAACGTATCCATAAACGTTTCATGTAACGATGAATTTGCTATGACGCCGGCTAGCGTTCCTGTACCTATAAGCATCAACACAACATCGCTCATTTTTTCCATACCCACGCGCAAAAACATGTTTAGCTCATTCGTTTTATTCATTACAACTACGCCAACGAGCGCACCGACTGGCAATGCGATGAGCGGATCAATCGCGATGCTAAAAAGTGGACGGAGCAACAACAGACTAATGGCAACAAGAGGGGCAACGATTGCCTTTTGCCATGAAAGTGTTTCTTTTTTCACTGTTTCGACTTGTACGCTATGTACGACGTCACGAGACCATCGTTTCGCAAGCTGATACGTGACAAAAAGGGCGACAACAGCTGGCGCGATGCCGGCAATCATCAGTGAAGAAAGCGGCACATGAAACGCTTCTGCTGCGGCGATCGTGTTCGGATTCGGGGAAATGATATTCCCTGCTTTCCCTCCACCAATTAATGCAAGCAATATCGCAAAGCGCGACAGCTCAAGCCGATGCGCAATTGCAAGCGCAACAGGGGCAATTGTCATAATGGCAACATCAACAAACACTCCACAAGCCGTTAACATCATCGCTGTACAACATAGCGTAAACAGTGCATATTTTTCTCCACACGCTTGCACAAGTTTTTCTGCCAGCGCGACAGCCGCCCCTGATTGCATGAATACGCCAGCTAGCACACCAGCAGCTAACATGCGCAAAATAGAAGGGATCATTTCTTTTGCACCATCTATCATGAAACGAACGGCCTCATCGATCGAAGCCCCGCCAAGTAAAGCGCCAATAAACGCCCCACACATCATCCCATACCCTACCGGAACGTTCCGTAAAATAAAAATAATAGCTAGTAAAAATGCGATCATTGCTCCAAATGTGTTCACTGTCAACTCCCCTTTCTATGCACATAATTACAAAAAATATATATAATCCCATTGTATGAGCATTGCTCGAAGTCATGCAAGCACAAAAAAGGTGCCCTGTTCGGACACCTTTTTCTTATGATGAAATCGTACGTTTAAACGTATCAAATTGCTCTGTCACACGTTTTTCAGGTGTAGCTGTGAATAAGCTGACAATGACAATCGCAACAAAGCTGGCGATAAAGCCCGGCACCATTTCGTACATGACGCTTGCATATGAGGAATTCGCCCAGACGATGACTGTCGTTGCCCCTGCAATCATTCCCGCAAGCGCTCCCCATTTTGTCATACGGCGCCAGTACAAGCTTAATATAATCACAGGACCGAATGAAGCCCCAAATCCTGCCCATGCATAACCGACAAGATTTAAAATGGTATTATTTTGCTCGTATGCGAGCAATAAGGCAACAATCGATACAAGTAGGACAGATAAACGACCGACAAATACAAGCTCTTTATCAGACGCTGAGCGACGGAATAAAATTTTATATAAATCTTCCGTTAGTGAACTAGATGTTACTAACAATTGAGATGAAATCGTACTCATAATTGCCGCTAAAATGGCTGCAAGTAAAAATCCTGTAATAAGCGGATGGAATAAAATTTCTCCAAGTTTAATAAATACTGTTTCTGGGTCTTCCAACTTCATGCCTGCTTGTTTAAAGTAAGCGATTCCAAAAAGACCTGTTAACATCGCACCGACAGATGAAAAGATCATCCAGCCCATTCCGATGCGGCGTGCTTGTTTCATTTCTTTCACTGATGAAATCGCCATAAAACGAACAATAATGTGTGGCTGACCGAAATAACCAAGTCCCCATGCAAATAGCGAGATGATACCGACAACGCTTGTCCCTTTAAACAAATCAAGCAAGTTCGGATCCATATCGCGAATCGTTGTCGTCGTTTCAGTTAATCCCCCAATGTGCATAAGCGTCACAACCGGCACGAGAATAAGCGCAATAAACATAATGAGTCCTTGCACAAAGTCCGTCCAACTGACCGCTAAAAATCCCCCGAATAATGTGTACGCGACAACAACACCAGCTACAATCCATAATCCTGTATGATAATCTGTGCCAAACGAATTTTTAAACATGACCCCGCCAGAAACGAGACCAGAAGAAACGTAAAAGGTAAAGAAAATCATAATGACGAATCCAGAAACGAGACGCAATAACTTCGATGTATCACCGAAACGGTTTTCTAAAAACGATGGAATCGTAATCGAATCGTTCGCTACTTCTGTATATACTCGTAAACGTGGAGCAACGTATAACCAGTTCGCATACGCTCCAAGAGCTAATCCGATCACAATCCATGAAGCGCTTAACCCTTGCGCATACATCGCTCCCGGCAATCCGAGCAACAACCAACCGCTCATATCCGATGCTCCCGCGCTCAATGCGGTAACGGCTGGACCGAGCGTTCGTCCGCCTAACATATAATCAGACAAGTTCGATGTCCGTTTATACGCCCAATATCCGATGAATAACATCCCCACCATATACACAACGACAGATGTAATAACCAAAACAATCTCCCCTTCCTTTGTTGTCTATAAAAACCCCTTTGTACGTATCATTATACTAAAATATGTTCACAATTTGTACAAAAAATTATTTTCCAAAAAAGCCTTTTAATGCGAACGCGACGTTTTGTGGACGTTCTGCTAATCGGCGCATGAAATAGCCGAACCAATCATTCCCGAATGGAACGTATACGCGCATCGTATAGCCTTCTTTTGCAAGCTGTTGTTGCATATCTGTTCGAAAGCCATATAACATTTGAAACTCAAATTGGTTACGCGGAATATTATTTTCTTTCGCAAACTTTTTTACTTTTTCAATAATATGATGATCATGTGTGGCAATCGCTGTATAACTTCCGCTTAATAAGTGAAGACGAATCATATTCATGTAGTTTTCATCAATTTGTTGTTTCTCTTGAAACGCCACTTCTGGCGGCTCTTTATACGCTCCTTTCACTAAACGAAGCGATACTCCTTTCAAATCTTTTACATCTTGTTCAGCGCGATATAAATATGCTTGAATGACCGTTCCAACGTTGTCGTACGTGCGGCGTAGTTCGTGTAATAAATCGAGCGTCGCTTGGCAATGCGCTGAATCTTCCATATCGATGCGCACGAAGTTGTTATATCGTTTCGCCGTTTCAACAATTTGACGCATATTGTTTAAGCAAAAATCAAAGTCAATATCAAGCCCAAGCTGCGTCAATTTGACGGACAAGTTGCTTTGAACGCCTGCACGATGAATGGCTTCTAACGTGCGGATGTTATATTGTGTCGCTTCAATGGCTTCTTCGCGACTTGAAACGAACTCTCCTAAATGATCGAGCGTACAAACGAGCCCTTTTTCATTTAGTTCACGAACCTTTTTGATAGCGCTTTCAATCGTTTCCCCTGCAACAACTTGGGAAGCTCCGAAACGGAGCCCCCATTTTTTCGCCGCTTGATTTAACATTTTACTTTGTGAAGCATATAAAAAAATATTTTTCGATAGTTGTGCAAGCATGGCCATTCCCCCTTTTAAAACATTTCACTGACTGTTTTTGCTTGCATATGGAGCAATAAATAGTCTGGACCACCTGCTTTAGAATCTGTTCCTGACATGTTAAACCCGCCAAACGGATGATAGCCGACAATCGCTCCGGTACAACCGCGATTAAAATATAAGTTTCCAACATGAAACTCTTCGCGTGCTTTTTCTAAATGAGCACGATTGTTTGAAATGACTGCCCCTGTTAATCCGTAATCTGTATTGTTCGCCACTTCAAGCGCTTCATCAAACGTACGCACTTTCGTAAACGCAACGACCGGACCAAAAATTTCTTCTTGCATGATTCGAGCAGTTGGGGCAACATCTGCAAATACGGTTGGCTGAATAAAAAATCCTGTCGTATCGTCTCCTTCTCCCCCTGTCATAAGCTTCCCTTCTTGCTTGCCAATTTCGATATAGCTCATAATTTTATCGTACGATACTTGATCAATGACAGGTCCCATAAAAGTGCTTTGCTCTTGTGGATTGCCGACCTTTAATTGCTTTGTTAACTCAACGACGCGACTAAGCACTTCGTCATATACATCTTCAAGAACGATGGCACGCGAGCATGCCGAGCATTTTTGCCCTGAAAAACCGAATGCGGAAGCAACGATCGATTGTGCGGCTAATTCAAGATCCGCATCCCGATCAACGATGATCGCATCTTTTCCACCCATTTCTGCGATGACACGCTTCAACCATTTTTGTCCTGGTTGAACGATAGCTGCCCGTTCATAAATGCGACATCCAACGGCACGCGATCCTGTAAAAGAAATGAAGCGCGTTTGCGGATGTTCGACAATATATTCTCCAACTTCTGCTTCTCCTCCCGGCAAATAGTTTAATACTCCTTGCGGGAGACCGGCCTCTTCCATCAGTTCAACAAACTTTGCAGCAACAATTGGGGCGCGATCGGATGGTCGTAAAATGACCGTATTTCCTGTCACAATCGCCGCAACCGTCGTTCCAGCCATAATCGCAAGCGGGAAATTAAACGGTGAAATAATTAACCCGACACCAAGCGGCACATAAAAAAATCGATTGGACTCTCCCGGGCGGCTAAGCACAGGCACACCTTCTGCAAGGGAAATCATTTGTCTCGCGTAATATTCTAAAAAGTCAATCGCTTCCGCTGTATCCGCATCTGCTTCTTTCCACGGCTTGCCGACTTCCTTCACTAACCATGCGGAAAATTCATGTTTTCTTCTTCTTAACATCGCTGCTGCGCGCAGCAACACATCGGCGCGCGCCTTTGGCGATACACGTTTCCACGTTTCAAATGCAGAAAGTGCCGCTTCCATCGCTTCATCAGCAAGCGCTTTCGTCGCTTTTGATACGACCCCAACCACTTGCTGTTTATTCGCTGGGTTCGTCGACACCACTTTTTCTTCCGTAACGATTCGTTTTCCTCCAATAATGATTGGATACGCTTGTCCTAGTTGTGTTTCAACATAAGCAAGCGCTTGACGAAACGCAGCTGCTTCTTGCTCAATTGTAAAGTTTGTAAACGGTTCATGTTTGTATGGTACAGTCACATGCATCGATCCTTTCACGATTTTGTCACATATTCTACGATTCATTATAATTTATACTTTCTGAAAATTGTTTGTCGTCAATATATAATCATTTCTACTTATTTTTGTTGCTCATCCACAACACTTTCCTTATATTTGTATAAAAGGAGATCGATATATAACATCATTCGTTGTTCAAAATCGTGCAGCGGAAGCGTTGTGATCGACTGCATGCGCTTTAGTCGATAATGTAACGTATTCGGATGAATGTATAAACTTTCAGCTGTTTGTTTCATGTTGCAGTCGTGTTGAATGTACGCACGAAGCGTATGTAAAAAATCGGTTCCATGTTGTTCATCATGCTTTTTTAGTTTCATAATTGCTTCGTTTTTATAGCGACGCTGTTTATACTGTTCGTATATAAATGGAACGATGCGATAAATACCTAAATCACGATAAGCATGCGGTAACGGCTCATCCATATGCTTTTTCAAATGAATGACTTCCATCGCCTCTTTATAGCTGTCGCGCAGTTTTTGCAGCCCGTTATATTCATTGCCAATGCCAATGAGAACATCGTGATCGATTCGACAATGAAAATCTTGTTGCAATTTTGTGATCATCATGTTCACTACATCGATCGGGCGTTGCGTCGGTGTTTCCCCGACAATAAGCAAAAACGGATGATTGTGATGAATAAAAAAGATTGGGGCATGTGTCGTTTTTGACACCCATGTTACATATTGGCGAACGTCATCTATGCTCTCATGATGTTCGACATGAAAAACGACAACAGCAAATCGCGAAGGAAACGTTACCCCAAGCAACTGTAGTTCCATTTGAACGTCTCGTTCGCTCATATCACGATATTGAATAAAGCGTAGAAAAAGGTCATGAACTTCTTCTTGCCGTTTGTATCTTTTCCCCATTTGCTCGTGTAATATTTGAGCAGCCTCTTTTGCTACTTCTTCGATACGTCTCCGTTGTTCGTCTGTCAAATCGTGGAGTGCTACCTGCACCCAAAGATAGCCGTACACTTTCCCAGCATGTTTTAAACAAACGACAGCGCGTGCACCAAGATCAATCTCAGGGAGTGGAGGAATGCTAACGACTCCGTCTGCTTGTTCAATTTTTTTCATCCATCCGTGTTCATGTAAATAATGGTAAACATGAGCGGATGCTCGCTTGCTTAAAATCGTACGCATGCGCACTTCATCCGTTTCATCGTGATGACCGCTATATGCAAGCAATTCAAAATCGCGTGATTCAATCGTTACGGGATGTTGCAGTTCAAAAAATAATTGATCAACTAATTTATGCAATGAAATCCCCTCCTTGCTTTTATTATGCGTGATCAAAGGCGTGAAAAAAAGACTTCGGGCTGTCCCGAAGTCTTTTCCCTATTAACGTTTTCCTTTTACGTACGGCGTACCGAGCGCTTTTGGCGCATCTGCACGTCCGATAAATCCAGTTAGCGCTAAAATGGTTAACGCATAAGGCAAAATAAGCAAGTAAACAGTTGGTACGTTTTTCAAAAACGGAATCGCCTGTCCAACGATACTTAAACTTTGCGCAAACCCGAAGAAAAGCGCTGCTCCCATCGCACCAAGTGGATGCCATTTTCCGAAAATCATCGCCGCAAGCGCCATAAATCCTTGTCCAGAAATCGTCGCATGGCTAAAGTCGCGTGAAATAATCGTTGCATAAATCGAACCGCCAATTCCTGCAAGCGCACCGCTTAACATCACTGCGATATACCGCATTTTTGTAACGTTAATTCCCATCGTATCCGCCGCCATCGGATGTTCCCCAACAGCACGAAGACGAAGTCCAAACGGCGTTTTGTAAATGACGTACCATACGACAAATGCTAATACAATCGCTAAGTAAGATGGGATATATCCGTTTGAGAATAAAATCGGACCGAGAATCGGAATTTTGCTTAAAATTGGAATGTCAATTTTATCAAAACCAACTTGCACTTGGTCAGTTTGACCTTTTCCATACCACATTTTCACAAGAAACAGCGATAATCCTAGTGCTAAAAAGTTGATCGCCACCCCGCTAACGACTTGGTCCGCGCGAAGCGAAATCGCCGCGACCGCATGCATAAGCGAGAAAATCGAAGCAACAACCATCGCCACAAGCATCGCAAGCCATGGTGTCCATTCACCGAACTGATCGGCAAACGTTAAGTTAAACACGACACCGGTAAATGCACCGATGACCATCAATCCTTCTAATCCGATATTGACAACGCCGGAACGTTCACTAAATACGCCACCAAGCGCCGTAAAAATAAGAGGTGCCGCAAAGAAAATCGCGGAAGGAATAATAATTTCAAGGATGTGTAACATTTATTTTCCCTCCTTTTTGAAGCGCGTAAGCACAAGACGAATTAAGTAGCTTGAAGCAACGAAGAAAATAATCAACGCAATGACGATGTCAACAAGTTCTGTTGGCACGTCGGCTGCTGATGGCATTTCAAGCGCTCCAACTTTTAACGCTCCAAATAAGATCGCTGCTAAAATAATTCCGAATGCGTTATTTCCACCAAGGAGGGCAACCGCAATTCCATCGAATCCGACTCCGGTAAATCCAGCCTTGACCGAGACGTTTTCAAACGTTCCTAGCCCTTCCATCGCTCCAGCAATGCCTGCAAATGCTCCTGAAATAACCATCGCTAATATAATATTGCGGTTGACGTTCATCCCTGCATAATGAGATGCATGTTGGTTAAAACCGACGGCACGAAGTTCATATCCTGTCGTCGTTTTCTCAAGCAAGAACCACATGACAACAGCCGCAATTAACGAAATAATAATGCCGTAATGAAGCGTGGAGTAATCGGTTAAAGACTGTAAAAACTCTGAACGTAACGATGCGGACGGATGAATTTTTTCCGATTTAAAGCCTTGATCGGATAAAACAGAACGAATGACCGCATTCGATACGTATAGTGCAATATAGTTCATCATAATCGTCACGATGACTTCATGAACGCGGAAGCGCGCTTTTAAAAACCCAGGAATAAATCCCCAAAGCGCCCCTGCAAGTGCTGCCGCAACAATTGCAAGTGGCAAGTGAATCACTTTTGGAAGCTCAAAGGCAACACCGACCCAAACGGCCGCAAGCCAACCGACGATGAGTTGTCCTTCTACCCCGATGTTAAATAGCCCTGTACGAAACGCAAACGCAACCGCTAACCCGGCTAAAATATATGGCGTCACTTGACGAATCGTTTCCCCAATATAATATCGATCACCAAAAGCCCCGTACAATAAAGCAGAATATCCGGCCACTGGGTCATAACCGCTCACGATCATGACAATTGCGCCCACAATAATTCCAAGAATAACTGCAAAAACAGGGACGAGAATGTTCGTTAAACGATTTTCACTCATGATGATACACCCGCTTCCTTCCGTTTGCTTCCTGCCATCAACAAGCCAAGCTCTTGTTCTGTCGTTTCTTTCGGATCGACAATAGCTACAATTTTTCCTTCATAAATTACGGCAATGCGATCGCTGACGTTCATAATTTCATCTAATTCGAATGAAACGAGCAATACCGCTTTCCCTTTATCACGCTGTTCAATAAGACGTTTATGAATAAATTCGATCGCTCCCACGTCAAGTCCGCGTGTCGGTTGCGCGGCGATGAGTAAATCTGGGTCGCGGTCTACTTCGCGTCCGATAATCGCTTTTTGTTGGTTTCCTCCTGATAAAGCCCGCGCTTTCGTATATTCGTCTGGCGTACGAACGTCAAATTCTTGAATAAGCTGACGTGCTTTATCGTAAATCGCTTTAAAGTTTAAAATGCCGCGTTTTGAGTACGGCTCTTTATAATACGTTTGGAGCACCATGTTTTCCCCGATTGGGAAGTCTAGCACAAGACCATGTTTATGGCGGTCTTGTGGGATATGGCCTACACCCGTTTCCGTAATTTGTCTAGGTGTTAAATTGCGAATCTCTTTTCCATTTAAACGAATAGAACCCGATTCTGACTTTATTAAACCGGTGATCGCTTCAATTAACTCCGTCTGTCCGTTTCCGTCTACCCCTGCGATTCCGACAATTTCTCCTGCATGGACAGTTAGATGTAAATGGTCGACTGCCGTAATGCCACGTGAATCTTTCACGACTAAATCTTCAATTTCAAGGACAGGTTTTCCGACTTTCGGAGGTTGTTTTTCTGTTTTGAAATGCACTTCACGTCCAACCATGAGTGCAGCGAGTTCGTTTGGGTTTGTTTCCGATACGTTTAGTGTGCCGATGCCTTTTCCTCGTCGAATGACCGTAACACGATCACACACTTCCATAATTTCTTTTAATTTGTGCGTAATTAAAATAATCGATTTTCCTTCACGTACAAGCGCTTTCATAATTTGGATAAGTTCTTGAATTTCTTGTGGCGTTAACACTGCTGTTGGTTCGTCAAAAATTAAAATATCTGCCCCACGATATAACGTTTTTAAAATTTCTACACGTTGCTGCATCCCGACAGAAATGTCTGCAATTTTCGCTTTCGGATCAACTGCCAAACCGTAACGTTCGGACAGCTCGCGCACTTCTTTTTCTGCGCGCTCAATATCGATTTGTCCACCTTTTTTCGGTTCGCTTCCTAAAATGATGTTTTCCGTTACTGTAAATGTATCAACGAGCATAAAGTGTTGATGCACCATTCCGATTCCTAAGTCGTTGGCGACGTTCGGATTGGCGATATTTACTTTTTTCCCTTTGACACGAATTTCCCCACCGTCCGGCTGATATAAACCGAATAGTACGTTCATTAACGTCGATTTTCCTGCGCCGTTTTCACCTAATAGCGCATGAATTTCCCCTTTTTTCAATTGCAACGTAATGTTATCGTTTGCCACAAAATTCCCGAAAACTTTGCGGATATTTAACATTTCAATTACGTATTCCAAACGTGATCCACTCCTTATGTGAGCTTGTTAAAATCACTAAATGAAAAGCTGCAACATGTTGCAACTCTTCATTTAGTGGTTCTCCGAAGAAACGCGCTCTTCGGAGAACAGCCATTTGCTTATTTCAATTCAGCACGAGTTGTAGGTACTTTCACTTCGCCGTTAATAATTTTTTGTTTCCACTCATCCACTTGTTTCAATACGTCTTCAGGGACGTTGTTTTTCGATGTCGGCGCAATGCCTACACCATCTTCTTTTAAGCCGTACTCCACAGCTTGACCGCCAGGGAAGTTGCCGTTTTTCGTTTTTGTTGCTAAGTCGTATACTGCAACGTCAACACGTTTTACCATTGACGTTAATGTTACGCTTTTATCTGTCCCAGGCACTTTTCCTTCTTCATATTGGTCGCGGTCAACACCAATGACCCAAATTTCTTTGTTCGGATCTTGTTTTTTCAAGTCAATTGCTTCAGAAAATACACCGTTTCCTGTTCCACCGGCCGCGTGGTAAATAATATCGATACCAGATGCATACATGCTTGAAGCAATTGCTTTTCCTTTGTCTGCTTTGTCAAACGCACCCGCATATTGCACTTCAACTGTCGCGTTTGGGTTTACCGCTTTTACCCCTGCAATGAAGCCGCTTTCGAATTTTTCAATTAGCGGCATTTCAACACCGCCAACGAAACCGATTTTATTCGTTTTTGTCATTAAACCAGCGACAACACCGACAAGGAATGAACCTTCATGCTCTTTAAATGTAATGCTTGCGACATTCGGTTTTTCAACAACGCTGTCGACGATCGCAAACTTATTGTCCGGTTTTTGGTCTGCAATTTCTGTAATGGCATCTGTCATTAAGAAACCGATACCGTAAATGAGGTCAAAATCGTTACGTACAAGTTTATTTAAGTTTGTTGCGTAATCCGCATCGCCTTTTGACTGTAAGTAGTCATAGCCACCTTTTCCTTTTTTCAAACCGTTTTCTTCACCAAATTTTTGTAATCCTTCCCATGCTGATTGGTTGAACGACTTATCGTCAATTCCACCAACGTCTGTAACCATCGCTACGCTAAACTCAGACGCTTTTCCTTCCTCTTTTTTCGGCTCTTCTTTCGCCTGTCCGCAGCCGCCAAGAAGCATACCGGCAGTCAATAATAAAGACATCGACAATCCAAAACGCTTTTTCTTCATCAATCATTACCCCCTCAAATGAAATATGGATTAGTAAAAAGTGAAATGCAAAATATCCTTCTCCCTCCAACGTCACCTCCTTAACAGGATAAGCGCTTTTATAAGCTACACGCGTTTTCTTAACACGTGGAAACTAAACTTATCTGATTTGAAGTAGTCGATTGAGTATAAAATCGGCTCGTCATTTTCGTCAAAATGCATTTGCTTTAAAACTAAAAGCGCTGTTTCCGGCTCGCATTGTAAAATCGGTGACACTTTTTCGTGATAGCCAAGCGGTTCAATGTGTGTAACCGCATACGCGATATACCGATTCGCTTCATTATGTAATATTTCTAATAACGACTCATTTTCATAAGCAATTCCTTTAGGTAAATATTTACACGGAACTTTATCAATACAATAAACGACCGGCTCATTATTCGCTGTTCGTACCCGCTCAACAACAAGTAAATCTTCCTCTTTATGACATTGAAAGCGCTTTATATCATCTTCAGTCGGTTTTTGAATAGAAGAAGATAAAAAAATCGTCCCCGGTTTACGCCCGGCTTGGCGAATCATCTCCGTCACGCTACTTAGTTGTTCAATACCTGAGGTGAACATCGGGCGGGAACTAACGAACGTCCCGACACCGTGGCGGCGGATGATGACATTTTCTTCTTCTAATACGCGTAATGCTTCCCGCAATGTCGCTCGACTTACTCCTAACTGTCTTGCTAGCTCAAACTCAGAAGGGAGTTTTTCTTTTTCCTTATATACCCCTTTTTCAATATCTTTTTTAATACGATCAATCACTTGTAAATATAAGTGTCGATGATCAGATTTAACAGACATTCACCATCCCCCACCTTAGATATCAGACATCTGATGTTAGACAAATTTCTTATTAATAATATAACATTTTTTCGTTCATAAATAAATAGGGAATAAAAAAATGTCGAAAAAAGTCGTATGAAATCATATGTAAGCGATTTTAATAATATATCATTATTATGCCCCATTTATACAAAAAAGAGGCTTGTTTTTCAGCCTCTTTCATGACGTTTTTGCTTGATCGTTTGACGATACGAGCACAGCGCGCGGTTTACTTCCTTCATAAGGTCCAACAATGCCGCGAGCTTCCATCGCATCAATTAGACGTGCTGCTCGGTTATAACCGATACGAAATCGTCGCTGCAACATCGAAACAGATGCACTTTGCATATCAATGACGAGCTGAACCGCTTCATCAAACAACTCATCATCAAACGCTTCTGTCGGTTCATCATCTTGCGCGATCATCGTTTCTTCGTATTGTGCTTTTTGTTGTGAAATGACATATTGTACGACATTTTCTACTTCTTGATCGGACACAAAAGCTCCTTGAACCCGAACAGGTTTAGACGCACCGACAGGTAAGAAGAGCATGTCACCTCGCCCAAGCAATTTTTCAGCTCCACCCATGTCTAAAATCGTTCGGGAGTCCGTCTGTGATGATACGCTAAATGCAATGCGAGACGGAATGTTTGCTTTAATGACGCCTGTAATAACATCAACAGATGGACGCTGCGTGGCGATAATTAAATGAATGCCTGCTGCGCGCGCCATTTGAGCAAGACGAGTGATGGAATCTTCTACATCGCTTGAAGCAACCATCATTAAGTCGGCTAGTTCGTCAACGATGACGACAATGTACGGTAAAAGCGGTTGCTTGATTTCTGCTGTTTCATTATGACGATCGATATATTCGTTATATCCTTCAATATTGCGCGTGCCCGTATGCGAAAAGAGCTCATATCGTCGCTCCATTTCGCTCACTACTTTTTTTAACGCTTGAGACGCTTTTTTCGGATCGGTTACGACCGGAGAAAGCAAATGCGGAATGCCGTTATATACACTTAACTCCACCATTTTCGGATCAATCATCATCATTTTCACTTCATGCGGTTTCGTGCGCATAAGCAAGCTAACGATAATGGCGTTAATACATACACTTTTCCCGCTTCCCGTCGCACCAGCAACAAGTAAATGAGGCATTTTATTTAGTTCAGCAAGCACCGCTTGTCCCGATATATCGCGCCCAAGTCCGATTAACAGTTTCGCCTCTCGTTTATCGGCTTCTTTCGCTTCTAATACTTCGCGTAAAGAAACCATCGCAATTTCTTCATTTGGCACTTCAATGCCGATCGCTGATTTTCCGGGAATCGGTGCTTCAATGCGAATGTCTTTTGCCGCTAGAGCGAGCGCTAAATCGTCACTTAAACTAACGATTTTACTTACTTTCACACCGACATCTGGATATACTTCGTATCTTGTGACAGCTGGACCGATATGCACTTTCGTTACCTTTGCCTTTACACCGAAGCTTTGAAACGTTTTTTCAAGCTTGCGGGCATTTTCATAAATACTTTCTTTTTCCCGCGATTGATCAACTGCCTTCGGAGGAGAAAGCAAATCAATGGGCGGCAACGCGTAATCTGTTTCATGTGTTTGCGTAAATACGATCGGCTTTTCTTCTTCCGCTCCTTCATTGAAGTTGGAAATGACAGGACCTTCCACGACGATCGTTTCGTCTTCCTCTTCCTCTTTTTCCTCCAGCGCTGTCACTACTTCAATATGTGGCTGCTGTTGCTTTTCTTTTTTCGGACGATTGAAAAATGAACGAACATCGGCGATAACCGCTTTCGTTTGCTTCCGCATAAACGAAACAAACCATTCAATTCCTTTTCCTGCTGTATCACGTAACGTTTTTCCTGTCAAAAGCAACACGCCAAGTATCATCAACAGCGAAGCAATCCATTTTGTTCCTAATTGATCAAATAAATAATAGCTAATTGTGTACAATAAAGCGCCGAGCATACCACCACCTAAGTCAGAAAAAGAACCGCTCTCCCCGCGCACATCTTTCCAAAACAACTCCCACGTCGTTCGAATAATGCTCGGGTTTATTAATTTTCCATTTCTCGATAAAATGTGAAATAGCGCTTCGTGGCTAAACAACAATAATGAAAGAACGATCAAGTACAATCCAACAAGAACACGTTGAAAGAACGGAGGCCATGCCCTCTTCCAAATCACGTATAGCGATATAGCAAGCGCTCCTAATAACGCAACGATATACCACTCTCCCATAAAAAAGCGAGTAGCAAAAACGAGTGAACGCCCGACAGCTCCGACGTTTGCCATCGCGATGACTGTACATGCTAGCATCGTCAATCCGATGAATTCAAAGCGCAATGTTTTTTTCCATTGATCTTGTTTGTTTGTGCGACGCTTATTTTTCTTTCCCATTTCGCCCACTCCAACATATAAGGTGAAAAAGCAGCCAACAGTAAAGCGTGGCTGCTTGTTCTTATTATACCATAAATTGTAGTGATGTCGCATAAAGTTTTGTGCCCGGTTCATACGTTAAATAATGTTGTGGATCGCTGCTTAGCACCCGCACAATTTCATACTCATTCGTTTCTGTTTGCTGCACAAGTAAAGACACCCCGTTATATTGAACGGTGCGTTGTTTTTTATACTCCGCCTCATTCGTTTGAAAAACGATAAATTCCGGAACGATAGTATGTAAAATCATTGTAACATCGCCCCTCGTTGATTAGAATGATCGATTAATTCCCGCAATTTGCGCATCGCCTGCGACAGCCCTCCGACCTCGTCAATTAACCCGTACTTTACCGCATCTGTTCCCACCACATTCGTTCCGATATCACGCGTTAAATTTCCTTTAGAAAACATGAGTTCTTTAAACTTTTCTTCGCTAATGTTTGAATGTTTCACAACAAAATTGACGACGCGCTCTTGCATTTTATCTAAATACTCAAACGTTTGTGGGACACCGATGACAAGACCCGTCAAACGAATCGGATGAATCGTCATCGTCGCCGTTTCTGCAATAAACGAATAGTCACACGACACAGCAATTGGCACTCCGATTGAATGTCCTCCACCAAGCACAATAGAAACAGTCGGTTTGGACATCGATGCTAACATTTCCGCAATGGCTAGCCCCGCTTCCACATCTCCTCCAACTGTATTTAATACGACAAGCAATCCTTCAATATTTGGATTTTGTTCAATTGCTACAATTTGCGGAATAATATGCTCATATTTTGTCGTTTTGTTTTGCGGAGGTAATTGAATATGCCCTTCAATTTGTCCGACGATCGTTAAACAATGGATCGTTGAATCGGAAGAAAGCTGCGGGACATTTGTTTGACCGAGCTGAACAATATTTTCTGCCGGAGACGGCTTTGTTTCCTCTTGAGGTACATCTCGTTCTTCCATCATAATCCCCTTTCTGTTACATGATGTCGTTAGTATACGTGAACATCGTCTTGTTCATACAAAAAACACCTGCGAAATGCAGGTGTTTTCTTGACTTTGAGCATGTTGTTTTACACTTCCATAATAATTGGTAAAATCATCGGCTTTCGTTTTGTTTTTTCAAATAAATATTGACTTAGTGCATCACGAATGTTTGTTTTTAATGAAGACCATTCCATAACGTAGTCTTCCATGCTTTTTTCAACAATTTCTTTCACAATTTTAACGGATTCTTCAAAGAGTGTTTCCGATTCACGCACGTATACGAAGCCGCGAGAAATCATTTCTGGACCGGCAACAATGCGTTTCTGTTGTTTACTTAATGTGACAACAACAATCATAATTCCATCTTGTGAAAGTAAGCGACGATCGCGCAACACGATATTTCCTACATCGCCAACGCCTAATCCGTCAATTAAAATTTGACCGCTTGGCACTTTGCCGCCAAAACGGGCGTGACCGTTACGGAACTCGATCACTTCTCCTTTTTCAATTAAGAAGATCGCATCTTGGCGAATGCCGACCGCTTGGGCAATTTTCCCGTGCGCCTTTTGCATACGAAACTCTCCATGTACCGGAATAAAATATTTCGGCTTCATGAAATTAATCATTAACTTCAATTCTTCTTGGTATCCGTGTCCAGACACATGCACTTGACGTTGACCGTACACGACATTCGCTCCTGCACGGTATAAAGCATCAATTGTACGAGCAATAAATAACTCATGTCCCGGCATTGGAGAAGAAGCGACAATCACTGTGTCTCCTTCTTTAATATTGATGTATTTGTGCGCCTGTTTGGCCATGCGTGCAAGCGCCGCCATTGGTTCTCCTTGGTTGCCTGTCGTTAAAATGACTAAATCACGATCATCGTAACGATCTACTTCGCTCATCGGAATGATCATATTTTCATCGAATTTTAAATATCCAAGACGCACAGCAATATCAATTACTTTATGCATATGACGGCTCATAATGACGACTTTTCGTCTATGATCGCGTGCAGCATTTAACACTTGTTGAATGCGCGTAATGTTTGATGCAAAGCAAGCAACAATAATGCGTCCATCTGCATTGTAAATCACATCGGAAATTTCTTGTCCGACAATCGCTTCAGAACCCGTATATCCCGGTTTTTCCGCATTCGTGCTATCGGATAGTAAGCAAAGCACTCCTTGTGCTCCGATTTGCGCCATTTTACCAAAATCCGTACGGCATATGCCAACAGGCGTTTGATCAAATTTAAAATCGCTCGTATATACAATGGCGCCTTGGGACGTATGAATGCTTACACCGAGACAATCTGGAATGCTATGATTTGTTTGAAAAAACGATACGACCGCCTTATCGAATACAATTTCGCTATTCGCGTTTATTTCGATGCGCTTTGCTTTCGATGTAATTCCTTGCTCTTTTAATTTTTCTTCCATGAGCGCGAGCGTCAATTTCGCCCCGTACACAGGGACAGTAATTTTCCGCAGTACATACGCGATCGCCCCAATATGATCGTCATGGCCGTGCGTTAAAAAAATGCCTCGAATGCGTTCTTGTTGCTCTACTAAATACGTAATATCAGGAATGACCATATCAATGCCGAACATTTCATCCTCTGGAAACATGAGTCCTGCATCTAAGACAAAAATGTCTTCATCCACCTCGACGACATACATATTTTTTCCTACCTCTCCAACGCCGCCGAGGGCAAATACACGAATTTTCTCTGCTTGTTTCATCTTTAAAATCCTCCTACAGTCAAACAAACTCACCCGCTCAAAGTCACTTACATCCATTATAACTGATTCAACAATAAAAAAGAAAGGGATGAATTCCCTTTCTTTTAACCTTGTAACACATGCATGAGCTGCAAACGCTCTTGCTCCGTAAGTGGCACAAGCGGAAGACGGACAGAGCCGACATCTAACCCTTTCATTTGTAGAGCCGTTTTGACTGGGACAGGGCTTGGAGCGGCAAATAATGCTTTCATGATCGGCAATAGACGCTGATGCAACTTCGCTGCTTCCTTATTGTCTCCACGCATAAACGCTTGAATCATTTCCTTCATTTCGTTTCCAATAATATGCGAGGCAACGGAAACGACACCGCTTCCGCCAATAGATAATACAGGAAGTGTCAATCCGTCATCTCCGCTATACAACATAAAATCATCGCGCGTTTTTGCGATAATTTCTGTCATCGCGTCTAAGTTGCCGCTTGCATCTTTCACAGCGACAACGTTCGGAATTTGTGACAGACGCACAATCGTTTCAACAGAAATATTCACAACCGCCCGTCCCGGAATGTTATACACCATCACAGGCAACGACGTACTCTCTGCAATGGCTTTATAATGTTGATAAATTCCTTCTTGATTTGGCTTATTGTAATAAGGTGCGACGATCATAACTGCATCGACACCTATTTCTTCTGCCTTTTTCGTCAATTCAATCGATGCGCGGGTATTATTGCTTCCCGTTCCAGCAATGACTGGTACACGTCCGGCAACGACTTCGACGACGTGGCGAAAAAGCGCCAATTTTTCTTCCGTCGTTAACGTCGGAGATTCTCCAGTCGTTCCAGCGACAACAAGAGAATCCGTGCCGTTTTCAATTAAATAGTTCACTAATTGCGTCGTTTTCGCAAAATCGATATTCCCTTTATTGTCAAAAGGGGTGACCATCGCTGTGGCAATTTGACCAAATTGAACCACAATTTTTCACTCCTAACTCAAGTCGTATTGTTTCTGTTCCGCAAGTTGAAACGCATCATGCAATGCATTGACCGCCTCTTTTAAATGTTCTTCCTTCACTAGCACCCAAATCGTTGTATGGCTATCAGCCGATTGCAAAATTTGAATACCGCGTTCCGATAATGCTGTAACAATTTTTGCTGTCACACCCGGGACGCCAGCGATCCCCGCACCAACAGTCGACACTTTTGCGCAACCGCGCGTGACGGTCGGTTCATAACCGAGCCTTTTTAACGTAGCAATCGCTCGATCTGCCACGTCACTCGATACCGTATATACGACACCATTTGGCGAAATGTTAATGAAGTCGACACTAATTCCTTCATTCGCCATCGCTTTAAATACTTCTGCTTGTAAATCGTAATGTCCCTCTTTTGCTGGCACTTTAATTTGCGTAATATTTGAAACATGGGCAATCCCTGTCACTAATCGCTCTTTTACATCGCTTCCTTTTTTCGCAATCGATGTGACAAGCGTCCCTGGCGCATCCGAATACGTGGAGCGAATGCGAATCGGTACTTTTGCTTGCATCGCAATCTCGACGGCACGCGGATGGATCACTTTCGCTCCTTGATACGCCATATTGCAAATTTCTGTATATGTGACGACATCAAGCGGTCGTGCGTTTTCTACAATGCGTGGGTCTGCAGTCATCACGCCTTCTACATCGGTAAAAATGTCGATCCATTCCGCACCGAGTGCGGCACCGAGCGCAGCCGCAGACGTGTCGCTTCCTCCGCGCCCAATCGTTGTCACATCTCCGTTTTCAGCGACACCTTGAAAACCTGCAACAACGACAACATCGTTCTCTTTTAAAGCACGCAACAAACGATCGCAACGCATATCAATAATTTTCGCGTTCGTATGATCGTTGTTCGTGCGAAAGCCTGCTTGCCCTCCGGTAAAGGCTGTCGCTTTTATCCCACACTTATTCAACATGTTTGTAAACACGACGCTTGAAATAATTTCCCCACACGCCATCAACAAATCTTTTTCACGGTTTGTCACATGCGCATTCGCCCCGTCAATGAGGCTAAGGAGCGTATCCGTTGCATACGGATCTCCTTTTCGCCCCATGGCTGAAACGACGACAACCACTTTATAACCGTCTTGCAGCGCTTTTTCAATATGTTTGCGCGCTAAATTTCGGCCGTGTTCATCTCGAACGGACGTGCCGCCAAACTTTTGAACGATTATTTTCAACGTCAACACCTCGATGATGATTTTACGCTTTTACAAGCCCTAATTTTAAAAGACTTTCAGCGATTTGAA
Organism: Anoxybacillus sp. MB8; assembly: GCF_011006755.1. Classification (NCBI taxonomy): domain Bacteria; kingdom Bacillati; phylum Bacillota; class Bacilli; order Caryophanales; family Anoxybacillaceae; genus Anoxybacillus; species Anoxybacillus sp. MB8. The sequence goes on along the minus strand of NZ_RXXX01000016.1, from coordinate 29,991 downwards.
CAGAGTTCCACGCCGCTCCCTTTAACAAGTTATCAGAAACGATCCATAAATGGAACCCTGTGTCGCGATTTAAATCTTTACGAATGCGGCCGACAAATACATCGTTTTGTCCCGTTGCATATAGCGGCATCGGATATAGCTGTTCGCTCGGATCATCTTGCAATACGACGCCTGGCGCTTCTTTTAATAATGCTTTCAACTCATCAACTGTTACGCCCTCTTGCTCGATTTCAATATACACAGATTCAGAATGTCCCGTCATGACCGGAATGCGCACGCACGTTGCTGCTACTTCTAAATCGGGCATATGCATAATTTTTTTCGTTTCATTAATCATTTTCATTTCTTCAAATGTAAATCCGTTATCTTGAAATTTATCGATTTGTGGAATGGCGTTAAATGCGATCGGATAATGTTTACGATCCGATTTAACCGGTAAAATTTCCGGTGTGACTTCCTCACCATTTAACATGTTGGCTGTTTGTGTTTTTAACTCTTCTACCGCTTGCGCTCCTGCTCCTGACACCGCTTGGTATGTTGAGACGATGACGCGCTTTAATCCGAACGCTTGACGAATCGGTTCAAGCGCAACGACCATTTGAATCGTTGAGCAGTTTGGATTTGCGATAATTCCGTTATGCCCATGTAAATCTGCTTCATTCACTTCAGGAACAACGAGCGGCACGTTTTCGTCCATACGAAACGCGCTCGTATTATCAACAACAATCGCTCCGCGTTTCACCGCTTCCGGAGCGAGTTGTTTAGATACTGCTCCCCCTGCGCTAAATAGCGCGATATGCACCCCTTCAAAGCTTTCTGGCTTTGCTGCTTGCACTTCAATTTCTTCACCTTTAAACATGACTTTTTTCCCTGCTGAACGTTCCGATGAAAGTAAAGATAGTTTAGCAATCGGGAAATTTCTTTTTTCTAACGTTTGAATCATTTGTTGTCCGACAGCTCCCGTTGCGCCGACAACTGCGACATGTAATCCTTTTTGCTCCATTTCTCCTTCTCCTTCCAACTCATAGACAATTTTAATATCATTTATTTTAGCACATTCATTCATAAAGGAGAGACGTTTTTTATAAATTTTCTTTCAACTGTTTATTTATGAACGGCGATATTCGACGATGACCGGTTGAATTTGCCGACCTTCTAGTGCGGCTTCTACCGTATCAAGCAACAATGGCATGTGAGCGACCATTGAATTTGGCTTTTTAAATGGATCGTCTTGACCGAACGGAATAAAGTAAATATTTTTCGCGGCCATTAATCGCATTAAATTTACCCCATTTAAACCGAGCGCGTCGTTTGTCGAAATGCCGACAACAACCGGACGATGATTGCGCATCGTCGCTTTCGCGGCCATTAATACAGGGGAATCTGTCATCGCATTCGCTAATTTGCTCATCGAATTTCCCGTTAACGGTGCAATGACCATACAATCAAGCGGTAATTTCGGTCCTAATGGCTCCGCCTTTACAATTGTATCAATGACTTGATGGCCTGTCATCTCTTCAAGCTTTTTCACCCATTCTTCCCCTTTGCCAAACCGCGTGTTTGTCGACTGCACCGTATACGAAACGATCGGTATGACGTCCGCCCCTTTAGCAATTAATTTTTCAATTTCCGGCATCACCGCCTCATATGTGCAATGTGAGCCTGTTAAGCCGAAGCCAATCCGCTTTCCTTGTACGTTCATTTTTTATTCTCCTTTCGTTTTTTCAAATCTGCAGAAAGAAGTTGCGACAATACGTTCGCGACAATTTGACCCGCCGTTTTCGGAGCAACAATGCCAGGAAGCCCTGGCGCTAATAACGCTTGAATGCCCCGTTTTTCAGCATAGCGAAAGTCGGTACCGCCCGGTTTTGAAGCTAAATCAATAATTAATGTGTGTGCGGGCATTTTCGCAATGACACTGGCGGTCACAACGGGATGAGGAATCGTATTAATGCAAACATCAATATCTTTTACGTGTTGTTCTAAATCGTTTAAATGAAACGGCTCTAGCGCCATCTCTGCAATGCGCGCTAAATGTTCGGAGCGGCGAGCCCCTACTTTTACTCGTGCACCTAAAGCGGCAAACGTCCGCGCGACTGTCATGCCTACACGTCCTAATCCTAAAACAGCAATGCGCGATCCATGAATCGTCACATCTGTATGTTGAATAACCATCATAACCGTTCCCTCTGCCGTCGGGATCGAGTTATAAATCGCCACATCATCCCGTTCAAATAGTTGAACATGTTTTCGCCCAACCGACTTGACGACACGGTCTAAATAGTCATTTGTAATCCCTGAATAAACGGTGCAATGCGTCGGTGTTTGACGAAGTAACTCTTCCGTAAATGTCATTTTTTCATTTGAAAACACCGTTTGAATTTCACCGTCCATGTTCGTTCCGTGGACAGGTAAAACAATGGCGTCTACATCATGGAAATCTACTTCATGAATTTTCATTTTTGTTACTCCAGCAAAGCCATGGTCTAATTGATCGAAGCCAACGAGTGACAATTTCGCGTCAAGTTCCATCAATTTCCGAATGACTTCAAGCTGCCGAGCGTCTCCACCGATGATCGCAACGTGCATTCCTGTCAGCATGAGTTCATTCACCCTCTTATACATCTAGTTTTTTGCCCATCGTTACTTTCACATCTTATGATGCCGGTCATCAAACGGTGAGCGTAAAATGAAAAAAGACACCCCTGCTTGAGGTGTCTAATCATCGACATCAATTAAAATCATATCCGAGCCGATTTTTTTTACGCGGCTCCACGGTACACGTATATCTGTCCCTTCTTTTCGAAACCCAAACCATTTTGTTGTTGGAATAAGAAGCGCTTGAATTTGCCCCGTTCGCTCATGAATTTCTAAATCTGTCTGTCCTAAAATGCCGAGCCGCTCTGCTCTTTTCATATCGACAATTTCTTTTCCGCTCAGTTCACTTAGTCGCACATGTTCCCCCCCTTTCTTTATCATTGTAGAAAAAAAGGCATAAAAAAATGCCTGCAAGTTTATTGTTGCAGGCTTTTTGGCAATGTTCCTTCTGGACTGATAAGCGCAACGGAGAAGTTGTCTGTAAAAATCGTTTGAGCCATCCGATCAACGCTTTCTTTCGTCACGCGATCGATGCTTTCAATGATTTCATCAAGCGAGCGATGCCGCCCTAACAACAACTCATTTTTTCCGTTCCGGCTCATGCGGCTATTTGTACTTTCTAAACTTAACATTAAGTTCCCTTTCATTTGTTCCTTGCTATTTTCTAGCTCTTTTTCGGTAATGCCCTCTTGTTTTAATTGTTCAATCGTTTGTTGAATCGTATCGAATAGAAGATCGAGCTGTTGGCTTCCTGTGCCCCCGTAAATCGTTACCATTCCTCCGTCGCGATATGCAGAATGGTAAGAGAAAATAGAATAAGCTAATCCACGTTGCTCACGTACTTCTTGGAAAAGGCGACTGCTCATGCTTCCGCCTAAAATGTTGTTTAAAATAATTAAGCTATACACATCTTCGTGACCAATGGGCAATCCGTTAAATCCAATACATAAGTGTGCTTGCTCGGTCTCTTTTTTGCGCGCGATTTTATTTGGATAAAACGTTGGTGTGATATGCGCATCGTCACCTTTTTGTCTTGTAAATGATCCGAAATAAGCTTCTACTTGTTGAATAAACGAGTCGTCAACATTGCCCGCAACTGAAATGACAACTCGATCTGGCGTATACGTTTCATGCATATATTGTCGCAACGTCTCACCTGTAAATGTCGCTAACGTTTGCTCCGTTCCTAAAATCGGATAACCGAGCGGGTGATTGCCATAACTTGCTTTGCTCAACAAGTCGTGAACGAGGTCATCTGGTGTATCTTCATACATTTTAATTTCTTCAAATACAACATTTTTTTCTTTTTGTAATTCTTCATCTACAAACGTTGAATGGAAAAACATGTCCGCCAATATATCTAACGCAAATGACGCATGCGTATCTAACACTTTTGCGTAATAGCACGTATACTCCTTCGATGTAAATGCGTTCACTTGACCGCCGATGCGATCAAACGATTCTGCAATATCTCGCGCTGTACGCGTTTTCGTTCCTTTGAAAAACATATGTTCAAGAAAGTGTGAAATGCCATTGTTTCGTTCGTTTTCGTTACGTGATCCTGTGCCGATCCAAATTCCGATCGCCACAGATCGAACAGTTGGAATATGCTCGAGTACAACTCTTACCCCATTTTGACATGTATATGTTTTAATCAAGTCCCTTCCTCCTACTTTTTACAATTCTTTCCTCACTTAATAATGTGGACACATTGCTTATGGCGTATTCTCGTTTTTGTAATGATTGAATTAACGGCTCTAACGCCTGTACCGTCGATACGGTTGGATGCATTAAAATCATCGCTCCGTTATGCACTTTTGATGTTACTCGTTCCACTATAACAGACGGGGACGGTTTTTGCCAATCAATTGTATCGACCGTCCATAAAATTGTGTACATCCCAAGCTCATGAGCGATATATACGACATCGTCGCGATAGCTACCGCTTGGCGGAGCAAATAAGCGAGGTTTCACTCCCGTCGCTGCTTCAATGGCATCGTTTGTTTTGACGATTTGTTCACGAATCGCTTGTTTACTCATCGTTTTTAAATCTGGATGGTTGTATGAATGATTGCCAATTTCATGACCGGCATCTGCAATCATTTTTGCAAGTTGGGGATGTTCTTTTACCCAGCGACCTTCTAAAAAAAATGTGGCACGAACGTTGTATTTTTCAAGAATATGTAACATGTTTGGGATATGTTCACTTCCCCATGCGACATTAATTAAAAAAGAAACCATCGGCTTATCTGGATGCCCCCGATAAATCGGTGATGGAGGCAAATCATGCAAGTGAATAGTCGGTGATACTTGTTTGTATACAAGTTGTTGCTCGGAAAATGTTCCGTTCCGTTTCATTTGTTTATATGATGCCTCAACGTCTACTTCTAATCCGTTGTAGCCAGGAATCGCCTTCCACACGCGATCGACTTTTGCGTTTTGCGCAGGAATATTGTATTGTTTTGCTCGTTCCATAATTTGAATGTATAACGGATCGCTTTGTTTCGCTGCTGTTATATGCCGTAATTCGTGAATATACGTTGTCGTCCACGGATTTTGTACGATGATTGCCGCCATACATATGATCATGACTAAAAAGAACGCTCGCCGCACACTTCGTCCCCTCCTTTTCTAATAAAGAGGGTATGTGCAAGAGGGACAAGGTAGAACGAACGCCAAAAAATTTTACACACAGCAAAGAAGCCAAGGGGATGTGAACCCAAGGCTCCGTTTTTATTGCTCGGCTTCTTTTTGATCGCGCAATACTGCTTTCCGCGATAAATTTACACGGCCTTGTTTATCGATTTCCGTTACTTTCACTAAAATTTCATCGCCGATCGAAACGACATCTTCCACTTTTCCGACGCGTTCCTCCGCCAATTCGGAAATGTGTACGAGACCGTCTTTTCCGCTAAACAATTCGACAAATGCACCAAATTTTTCAATTCGTTTCACTTTTCCTAAGTACACTTGTCCAACTTCCACTTCACGAACGATATCTTCAATAATCTTTTTCGCCTTTTGATTCATATCTTCGTTTACGGATGAAATGAAGATTGTTCCATCTTGTTCGATATCAATTTTTACGCCCGTTTCTTCAATAATTTTGTTAATTTGTTTTCCGCTCGGACCGATGACGTCACGAATTTTATCTGGATTAATTTGCATCGTTAAAATTTTCGGCGCATATTTCGATAGCTCTTTGCGCGGTTCGCTAATCGTTTGCATCATATGTTTTAAAATTTCAAGGCGACCTTTGCGCGCTTGTTGCAACGCTTCTTCTAAAATTTCACGCGATAAACCTTTAATTTTAATATCCATCTGTAAAGCAGTGACCCCTTTTTCTGTCCCTGCTACTTTAAAGTCCATATCACCGAGATGATCTTCCATGCCTTGAATATCTGTTAAAATCGTATAGTGTTCACCGCTTTTCACAAGCCCCATCGCAATACCAGCCACTGGCGCTTTAATCGGCACACCCGCATCCATCATCGCCAATGTGCTCGCACAAATGCTCGCTTGAGATGTCGAACCGTTTGATTCTAACACTTCTGATACGAGGCGAATCGTGTACGGAAACTCTTTTTCAGATGGAATAACCGGCTCAAGTGCGCGCTCGCCAAGCGCTCCGTGACCGATTTCGCGACGTCCTGGTCCACGCATCGCTCCTGTTTCTCCGACTGAGAATGGCGGGAAGTTATAATGGTGCATAAACCGTTTTGTTTCTTCAATGCCAAGTCCATCTAAAATTTGTACATCACCAAGTGCACCGAGTGTACATACGCTAAGCGCTTGTGTTTGTCCTCGTGTAAACAAGCCTGATCCGTGCGTGCGTGGTAAAAGTCCAACGGCTGACGAAAGCGGACGAATTTCATCTACTTTTCGTCCGTCTGGACGCACTTTTTCTTCCGTAATTAAGCGTCGTACTTCTTCTTTAACAAGTTTATGTAAAATTTCTTTCACTTGCTTTATTGTTTCTTCATCTGCTTCTTGTTGTTCGTACGCCGCTACAACTTCTGCTTTCAATTGTTCAATTGCTGCTTCGCGCGCTAATTTTTCAGGTACTTGAACCGCGCGTTTCACTTCACCTTCCACGCGAGCACGAATGTCCGCTTCAAGCTGGGCATCAAGTTCATACAGAACGACTTCCATCTTCTCCTTGCCAACTTTTGCGGCAATGTCCTCTTGGAATGCGATGAGCCGCTTAATTTCTTCATGCCCAAACATAATCGCTTCAAGCATAACTTCTTCTGGTACTTCATTCGCCCCTGCTTCCACCATGTTAATCGCATCTTTCGTTCCAGCAACGACAAGATGCATATCGCTTTGTTCCATTTGTGCGACAGACGGGTTAATCACAAATTCACCGTTCACACGGCCAACTGTCACCCCAGCGATCGGTCCTTCAAATGGGATATCAGAAATCGTTAGCGCAAGCGAAGAGCCAAACATTGCTGCCATTTCTGGTGAGCAGTCTTGATCAACGCTCATTACCATGCTGACAACTTGCACTTCATTTCGAAATCCTTCAGCAAATAATGGCCGAATCGGACGGTCGATGAGACGGCTAGCTAAAATGGCTTTTTCACTTGGACGTCCTTCACGCTTAATGAATCCCCCTGGAATTTTACCAACAGCGTATAAACGTTCTTCGTAATTGACTGTTAATGGGAAAAAGTCGACGCTCTTTGGTTCTTTCGATGCTGTCGCTGTACTTAATACGACCGTATCGCCGTATCGCACTAATACAGCGCCGTTTGCTTGTTTGGCTAATTCGCCAATTTCAACGGTCAACGGCCGACCTGCCCAGTCGATCGAAAACACATGTTTTTCTTGTTCCATATAAACCGAGTACCCCTCTCTATGTACAAATAAAAAATCATATTTGTTTTAGTATAAGCAAATATCGGCGCAAATACTAATAAAAAGCGGGAATGCTCCCGCTTTTTACTTATCGGCGTAATCCGAGTTTGTTAATCAATTCACGATAACGGTTGATGTCTTTGTTACGTAAATACGTAAGTAAGTTACGACGACGACCAACCATTTTCAAAAGACCACGACGAGAATGATGGTCCTTACGATGAACACGTAAATGTTCGTTCAAGTTGTTAATTTGCTCTGTAAGGATAGCAACTTGTACTTCTGGAGAACCTGTGTCAGTTTCGTGAATTTTGAACTGGTTGATGATCTCGTTTTTACGCTCTTGTGTTAATGCCATCCTTGTTCACCTCCTCTTTTTTCAACCCCAGTTACCGAGCAAACGGCGGTGACTCGTCTTGCCCAGCAATGGTTAACATACATTAAATAGAATACATGTTTTTCCGATAAAATGCAAGGGGATTTTGAAAATATTCGCGTGCCGCTTGAGCATCGCGATGAATTTGTTCAACGAGCTCGTGAACGGAAGAAAATGCTCGTTCATCACGCAATCGTTTATGCCATTGAATACATACATGCGCACCGTAAATGTCTGCTGAAAAGTCAAACAAATGCACTTCAATCGTTGGATCTTTTTGTTGTTGGGCGTGGAACGTCGGCTTATACCCGACGTTGCATACTCCCGTCCACGTGTTGCCATCTATCGTTACCGTGACAGCATATACACCAATGCGCGGGATTATATAGTCATCGTCAAGCGCAACGTTTGCCGTTGGAAATCCAATCGTCCGTCCCCGTTTATCCCCATGAATGACTGTGCCTGTTACTTCATACCATCTTCCGAGCAAATAAGGTAGCTGTTCGACGTCCCCTTCAGCTAACCGTTGCCGAATATATGTGGAGCTAATTTTTTCTTCCCCAAACGTCTGTTTTGGAATGACGGTTTGCGTAAATTGTTCACGAGAATGAAATGGCAATGTTTCCATCGTCCCTTTTCCTAAGCGGCCGTACGTAAAATCAAATCCTGCCACCACATGCTTCACACCAAGACCAATGATGTATGCATCGACAAATTGTTGCGGCAACAAATAAGCAAATTCAGGCGTAAATTCAACAACGTATAAATAATCGACGCCAAGTTTTGCAATTTGTTTTTCTTTTTCTTTTAATGGTGTAATAAATCGAACATGTTGTTGTGAGCGTCCGAGCACGACCGACGGATGCGGATGGAACGTCATGACCGCGCTTTTGTATCCATATTGATCAGCGATTTGTTTTGCCGTTTGAATGACTTTTTGATGCCCAAGATGAACGCCGTCAAAATAACCGAGCGCCATAACAAGCGGATCATCATTTTTTTTGTTTAACGGATGGGACAGCCAAATGGTTTTCATCTTTTTCACCTACAATACTTTTAAAGGTTTCATATAGCTTTGCTTTGTCGGATGAGGCATATAAATCGCTAACGCTTCACCTTGTTCATTAACCATTAACAGACGCTCTGGCATAGAAGGTAGAATAGGTAAAAGCGCCCCATGTTTTACTTTTTCCTCTTCTTCCTTACTCATGACATACGTTGGGAAATGAGCTAGCGCTCGTTTAATCGGTAAAAGTAACGTATGCGCTGTACCAGCTACGACATGCTGTTCGATGTCAGCAAACGACACGCATTGATCGAGCGTAAACGGTCCTGACGCTGTGCGAACAAGATGTGACATGTGCGCCGGATACCCAAGTCGCTCGCCGATTTGGACAGCGAGTGTACGCACGTATGTCCCTTTACTACATGTCACACGAAAACGAAACGATATCCTTTCACCCGTAAATACTTGTCTGTCATCAAGAAGGAGCAGTTCAAAAATGTGGACGTTTCGTTTCGGTCGTTCTACGTCAATACCTGCCCGTGCATACTCATACAGTTTTTTTCCATTTACTTTTACTGCGGAATACATCGGTGGAACTTGTTCAATGTCCCCAGTGAGATTAGCGAATACTCGTTCAATGTCATGACGAAAAATCGGCTGTTCAATCGGCTTCTCGGAAACGATGTCACCTGATGCATCTTCTGTTGTCGTCGCTATGCCTAGCGTCACTTCCCCTTCATAAGTTTTTCTCTCCGCTGTTAGTAGTTCAACGATTTTTGTTGCTTTGCCGATGCAAATGGGCAATACACCACTGACGTCAGGATCAAGCGTTCCTGTATGACCAACTTTTTTCGTTTGAAATAGCTTACGAATGCGCATGACGCAGTCGTGTGACGTCATGCCTGCAGGTTTATGTAACAATAACACTCCGTCCATCGCTTCACCTCTAAAATAGCGGAAATGGATAGACGCACGTCTATCCATTATTCTTCTTTATGTTCTTTTTCTTCGGAAATTTGTTTAATTAAGCTTTCAATTCGTTGACCGTAATCGATCGTTTCATCAATTTCAAAGTAAATTTCTGGCGTTTTGCGCAAACGAATACGCTGACCGATTTCTGAACGGATAAAGCCCGTCGCTTTCGCTAACCCTTTTAGTGTATTTTTCTTTTGTTCTTCATCCCCGAGAACAGAAATATACACTTTCGCTTGCTGCAAATCACCCGTTACACGAACATCTGTTACGGTAACGAAACCGATGCGCGGGTCTTTTAGTTTGCGTCCGATAATATCGCTTAATTCTTTTTTCATTTGTTCGCCTACACGTGTGGCTCGCAAACTCATTGTCATCACCTCGATTAAAACCACTCGAATGTTGTAACCGTTCGTTCGATTTCTGGAAACGAATCGATAAATTGTAACGCCCGATGTAGCTCTTGTTCCGTCGCTGTTCGCTCGGCTGTAATCGCTACAATCCCTAGCTTCGTTCGTTGCCATACGTTTTGGTAATCTACTTCGGCTACTGATATATTATATTTTTGTTTAAGCCGTGTGACAATGCGTTGCAACACGGCTCGTTTTTCTTTTAATGATTGGACGTCGTAAATGATGCATTCACATTCGACGTATCCGATCATTTGCGCTCCACTTCTTGCATAATATATGCTTCAATGACGTCTCCTTCTTTAATGTCATTAAAGTTTTTAATCGTGATCCCGCACTCGTATCCTTGTGCGACTTCTTTTACATCGTCTTTGTAACGTTTTAACGTATCAATTTGTCCTTCGTAAACAACGATGCCTTGACGAATGAGACGGACGCTGCTATCGCGCGTAATTTTTCCGTCTGTCACATAGCATCCTGCAATGGTACCGACTTTTGATACTTTGAACGTTTGACGCACTTCCGCCTGACCGATCACTTTTTCTTCGTACTCTGGATCAAGCATCCCTTTCATCGCTGCTTCAATTTCTTCGATGACTTTGTAAATGATGCGATGGAGACGAATATCGACTTTTTCTGCTTCCGCGACACGTTTTGCGTTCGCATCTGGACGAACGTTAAAGCCGATGACAATCGCATTTGATGCAGATGCAAGCATAATATCGTATTCCGTCACCGCACCTACACCGGAGTGAATAATTTTCACGCGTACGCCTTCGACTTCGATTTTTTGTAATGCCGCAACGAGCGCTTCTACAGAACCTTGTACGTCCGCTTTGACAATAATATTTAATTCTTTCATTTCGCCTTGCTTAATTTTTTCAAACAAGTCGTCTAAGCTAACGCGCGCTTTTACGCTTCGTTGTTGCACAATTTGCTTTTGTGCGCGAGCTTCGCCAATTTGACGTGCTTTTTTCTCGTCCTCAAACACCATGAAGCGATCGCCTGCTTGCGGCACCTCGTTTAATCCGGTAATTTCAACCGGTGTCGATGGACCCGCTTCTTTTACACGGCGTCCTAGATCGTTCGTCATCGCCCGTACACGTCCGTACGTATAACCGACAACGATCGGATCACCAACGCGCAACGTACCTGATTGAACGAGAAGCGTTGCCACTGGACCGCGACCTTTATCGAGCTTCGCTTCAATGACCGTTCCCGTCGCACGACGGTTTGGATTTGCTTTTAACTCTTCCATTTCGCTCACAAGCAAAATCATTTCAAGCAAGTTGTCAATCCCTTCGCCTGTTAACGCAGATAGCTTACAATAAATTGTATCGCCGCCCCATTCTTCTGGAACGAGCTCATATTCCATTAGCTCTTGCATGACGCGATCTGGATTCGCTGTAGGCTTATCGATTTTATTGACCGCGACGATAATTGGAACCTTTGCCGCTTTCGCATGGTTAATCGCTTCGACCGTTTGCGGCATCACTCCGTCATCTGCAGCGACAACGAGAATGACGATATCTGTCACTTGTGCACCGCGTGCACGCATCGTTGTGAACGCTTCGTGACCAGGTGTATCTAAAAATGTGATTTTTTTGCCGTTTACAACAACTTGATACGCACCGATATGTTGTGTAATACCGCCAGCTTCTTGCTCCGTTACTTTCGTATGGCGAATCGAGTCAAGCAACGTTGTTTTTCCGTGGTCAACGTGTCCCATAATTGTGACAACAGGCGGACGTTCAACTAAATCTTCTGGATGATCAACGATTTCGATCGTTTCAAATTCTGTTTCGTCAATCGTTACCTTTTCTTCTACTTCTACACCGTAGTCAGAGCAAATGAGTTCGATCGCATCTTTGTCCAAGTCTTTGTTAATTGTTGCAATGATGCCAAGCATAAATAGCTTTTTAATAATTTCAGAAGGCTCTTTGCCTAATTTTTTTGCTAACTCCGCGACCGTTAAAGAACCTTCAAATGTAATTTTTTTCGGAAGCTCTTTTTCTTTTTTCTTTTGCACTTCTTGTTGTGGAGCTTGTTGAGGTTTTTGTTTTTTATTTTTTTTGTTATTGAAAATTTTCTTTTCTTTTTGTTGAATTTGCAAGTCGTGTTTTTTCCCTTCGCGATTTTTTACTACTGCTTTTTTGATCGGCACTTTCGTTTGAATGACTTCATCGTCATCTTCTTCAAACTGTTCTAAAACAGGTGTTTTTACAGGTGCTTTCTTTTCTTCTTTTTTCGTTTCTTGTTTTTGCTCTTGCTTTTGTTCTTTTTTGAACGAACGATCGAGTTGTTCGACAACATCCGCTTCAATCATCGTCATATGGTTCGATACGTCGATGTTCATTTCTTTTAATTTATGGATGACATCTTTACTTGACACGTTATGTTTTTTGGCATATTCGTATACACGCATTTTTGACATACATTCACCCCCAAAATGTTAGAGCATCGTTTTTAGCTTTTGTGCGAATCCTTCATCCGTAATTGCTACAACGACCCGTGCTCCTTTGCCAATCGCTCCACCTAATTCATGGCGATTGTCTACATAACAAAGCGGAACGCGATAAAACGCACATTTATCGGAAATTTTTTTTCTCGTGTTTTCTGACGCATCTTCCGATAAAATGACAAGCTTCACGCGCTTACGCTGAATTTCTTTCACAACGAGCTCTTCTCCCGAAATGACTTTGCGCGCCCGATTCGCTAATCCGAGAAAAGAAGCCCACGGTTTATGATTCATTTGTTTCTCCATTCTCCTTCTCGGCGAGCTGTAATAGCTGTTCGTAAATCGAATCGTCAATAGTCGCTTTCAAATGATGCGCAAGCGTATTTTTCTTTTTTGCAAGCAAAATGCATTCTTTACTTAGCGTAATGTATGCACCTCGTCCCGCTTTTTTTCCTGTCGGGTCAATCGATACGTCGCCTTCTTTTGAACGAACGATGCGAATCAGCTCTTTTTTCGGCTTCATTTCCCCTGTGACAACACATTTGCGCATCGGAATTTTTTTTGGCATATTATTCCACCTCACTAATCTCCTCTTCGTCAACTTGGAACGATGATGAAGAACGAGGGTAAATACCTAATTGCTCCGCTTCAGACTGACTTTTAATATCAATTTTCCAATTTGTTAATTTCGCTGCTAAACGAGCGTTTTGTCCACGTTTCCCAATAGCAAGTGAAAGTTGATAGTCTGGTACGATGACCGTTGTCGCTTTTTCTTCTTCATTGACGATGACGTCAAGCACTTTAGATGGGCTTAACGCATTAGCGACAAATTCAACTGGATCCGCTGACCAACGAACGATGTCGATTTTTTCGCCTTTTAACTCATTTACGATCGCTTGCACCCGTTGTCCTTTAGGTCCAACACATGCACCAACCGGATCGACTTCTGGGTTATCGGAATGAACAGAAATTTTTGAGCGATCTCCTGCTTCGCGTGCAACCGATTTAATTTCTACCGTACCGTCATAAATTTCTGGTACCTCTAATTCAAACAATCGCTTTAATAACCCTGGATGCGTGCGCGATACGTAAATTTGTGGACCTTTTGTCGTTTTTTCGACTTTTGTAATGTACACTTTAATGCGATCATGAGGCTTATACGTTTCATTCGGCATTTGCTCGCTTACCGGAAGCAACGCCTCAATTTTGCCGAGGCTGACGTAAATAAATTTCGAATCCGTCCGCTGAACAATACCTGTCATAATATCTTCTTCTCGGTCAACAAATTCGGCATAAATGACGCCACGCTCTGCTTCGCGAACGCGTTGCGTAACGACTTGCTTTGCTGTTTGCGCAGCGATACGTCCAAAGTTTTTCGGCGTCACTTCAATTTCAACGACATCGCCTACTTGATAATTCGGGTTTATTCGCTTCGCTTCATCAAGTGAAATTTCTAAGCGCGAATCGTACACTTCATCGACTACTTCTTTGCGAGCAAATACGCGAATCGTCCCTGTCTCTTGATTAAAATCGACACGAACGTTTTGCGCTTGATTAAAATTACGTTTATATGCGGATACAATGGCCGCTTCAATCGCTTCAATTAGCACTTCTTTACTAATGCCTTTATCGCGCTCAAGCGCCGTTAAGGCATCTAACAATTCTGTATTCATGAACCGGTCGTCCCCCTTTAATGTGAATTAAGAGAAAATGACAGCTAGCCGTGCACTAGCTACTTTTTCGTATGGAATCGTCACCATTTTTTTCTTTGTTTTGACTTTTACTTCTACGGTCACCGTTTGACCATCAAATGCAGTTAACCGTCCTTCAAATTCTTTTTGACCATCAATTGGCTCATACGTTTTCACATAAACGTTTTTCCCAACGGCCCGTTCAAAATCTTTCGCCTTTTTAAGCGGGCGTTCTGCCCCCGGTGACGATACTTCTAAAAAGTAATTGTGCGGAATCGGATCGATTTCATCAAGCTTTTCACTTAATCGCTCGCTTACGACACCGCATTGATCGATATCAATTCCAGTTGGTGAATCAATAAAGACGCGCAAAAACCAGTTCTTTCCTTCTTTCACATATTCAATGTCGACAAGTTCTAACCCCATATCTGTCACGATCGGGGTCACGAGCTCCTCAACGATGTGCGTCACTTTTTTCATGTTGGTCCTCCTAACTGCAAGAAAATCCCTTGCGCTGGCAAGGAATCTCGAATCAATACGAAAGAGTGGGTTTCCCCACTCTTTTTGTCCATTATCTTTACCATTTCCACTAGAACTATAACATATTGGCAAAAAAATTGCAACTCATTCAAAATAGTGATAATTGATTGTGATCTGGTAGCGACTGCAAACATCCACGGCTTTCGAGATATTCTAAAATCGTTTTCGATACTTTGCCGCGTTGTTGCAAATCTTCTTTCGATAAAAATTCCCCTTCTTCGCGAGCGCGTACAATGCTTTGTGCAACGTTTGTCCCTAGCCCAGGAATCGCATTAAACGGCGGAATAAGCGAATTTCCGTCAATCACAAACTCTGTTGCTTGCGAACGATACAAATCAATATTTTTAAATGAAAATCCTCGTTCACACATTTCAAGGGCAATTTCAAGCACAGTCAACAAGCTTTTTTCTTTCGCGGACGCATCAAGCCCTTTTGCTTGAATTTCTTCAATTCGTCTACGTATCGCAGCAGACCCTTGAATCATCGCATCTAAATCAAAATCTTCCGCACGCACAGTAAAATACGATGCGTAATAAAGAAGCGGATGGTGAACTTTAAAGTATGCAATGCGAACAGCCATAAGCACGTAAGCAGCGGCGTGCGCTTTCGGGAACATGTATTTAATTTTTTTACATGACTCAATGTACCATTCTGGCACATCATGTTTGCGCATTTCTTCTTCAAACTCTGGCGTTAATCCTTTTCCTTTTCGGACGGACTCCATAATTTTAAATGCTAACGATGGCTCTAAGCCGCGATAAATTAAATACACCATAATGTCATCGCGACATCCAATCACTTCTGATAGCGTACATGTCCCATTTTGAATGAGCTCTTGTGCATTGCCGAGCCAAACGTCCGTTCCGTGTGATAGTCCGGAAATTTGTACAAGCTCTGAAAATGTTTTCGGTTTTGTTTCTTCTAACATTTGACGAACAAATCTTGTACCGAACTCTGGGATGCCGAGCGTTCCAGTGTTGCACATAATTTGTTCCGGCGTCACGCCAAGCGATTGTGTACTACTAAAAATTTTCATCACTTCCGGATCGTCTGTCGGTATTGTCTTTGGATCGATTCCACTTAAATCTTGCAACATCCGAATGACCGTTGGATCATCGTGTCCGAGAATATCGAGTTTTAATAAGTTATCATGAATCGAGTGGAAGTCAAAATGCGTCGTGCGCCATTCCGCACTTGTATCGTCAGCTGGATATTGAATCGGCGTAAAGTCATAAATATCCATGTAATCTGGAACGACGATAATCCCCCCTGGATGTTGCCCTGTCGTTCGCTTCACTCCTGTACAGCCTGCTGCTAAGCGATCAATTTCTGCCCCGCGCACATGAAGGTTTTGATCGTTTATATACCCTTTGACGAATCCGTATGCCGTCTTGTCAGCAACGGTACCGATCGTTCCTGCACGATATACGTTATCTTCACCGAATAACACTTTCGTATAGTTATGCGCTCGCGGTTGATACTCACCTGAAAAGTTCAAATCAATGTCTGGCACTTTATCTCCTTTAAACCCTAAAAACGTCTCGAACGGAATATCGTGACCGTCTTTATTGTACCGCGCACCACATTGCGGACAGTTTTTATCTGGTAGGTCAAATCCAGAACCAACTGAACCGTCATCAAAAAACTCGGAATGTTTACAGTTCGGACAAACATAGTGCGGTGGAAGCGGGTTCACTTCCGTAATCTCTGTCATCGTTGCGACAAACGATGAGCCGACCGAACCGCGTGAACCGACGAGATATCCATCATCGAGCGATTTCTTTACAAGTTTATGAGAAATTAAATAAATGACCGCAAACCCGTGGCCAATAATGCTTTTTAATTCTTTTTCTAATCGTTTTTCAACGATGTCTGGCAGCGGATCACCATAAATACTTTTCGCCCGTTCATAACTCATCCGACGAATTTCTTCGTCCGCCCCTTCAATTTTCGGTGTGTACAATTCATCTTTAATCGGCTTCACTTCTTCGATGGAATGGGCAATTTTTTTCGTATTTGTAACAACAATTTCTTTCGCCTTTTGTTCACCAAGAAACGAAAATGCTTCTAACATTTCGTTTGTCGTACGAAAATGAACGTTCGGCAATTCGTGGCGATTTAACGGATTGCCACCAGATTGTGAATGAATTAAAATTTTGCGATATATTTTATCTTCTCGATGGATATAATGCACATTTCCTGTCGCGACAACCGGAATGCCGAGCCGTTCACCAAGCTGCACAATGTTTGTAATAATTTCTTTGAGCGCTTCTTCATCGCGTACATATTCCATCTCAATAAGTGGCGCATATACTTCTGGCGGATGCACTTCGAGAAAGTCGTAAAACGGCGCAATCGCCTCCGCTTCTTCGATTCCTTTTTGCATCATGGCTTCAAACAGTTCACCTTTATCGCAACCTGATCCAACTAAAATCCCTTCGCGATGTTGTTGTAATACGGAACGTGGAATACGTGGAACGCGATAAAAATAATTCACATGTGAAAACGAAACGAGTTTAAATAAATTTTTTAACCCGACTTCATTTTGTACAAGTAACGTTGCATGAAACGGTCTGGAACGTTGGAACGCCCCTTGTTCTTTCGATGCTTCATTTAATTGATCGAGATATTGAATTCCTTTTTCATCAAGTTCTTTTAACAAATGAATAAGTAAATATCCGGTCGCTTCTGCGTCATAAATGGCGCGATGATGCTGGGTTAATTCAATATTAAATTTTTTACAAAGCGTATTTAAACGATGGTTTTTTAACTCTGGATATAAGTAACGAGCGAGTTCAAGTGTATCAATGACCGGGTTTTTGACTTTGCCGCGATGAATTTTTTTAAATCCTGCATTTAAAAAACCGATATCAAACGTCGCATTATGAGCAACGAGCACACAATCATCGATCCAATGATAAAACTTTTCTAACACTTCTTCGACATCTGGCGCATCTTTTAACATGTCATCTGTAATTTTCGTTAATTCGATTGTCGTTGCGGAAAGCGGATGATGCGGATTTGCAAACGACTCAAAACGGTCGATAATTTCCCCGTTTTTTACTTTTACCGCTGCTAATTCAATAATCGTATCATATACAGCAGAAAGCCCTGTCGTTTCTACGTCAAATACGACAAACGTATCGTCCATTAGCCGTCGATGAGCTTCATTATAAGCGATCGGTACTCCATCATCGACAATATTTGCCTCTAATCCATATAAAATTTTTACACCATATTTTTTTCCCGCACTATATGCTTCCGGAAACGACTGAACGACCGCATGATCCGTGACAGCAATCGCTTCATGTCCCCATTTTTTCGCCTGTTCGACAAGCTTTGTGATCGATGCAACCGCATCCATTTGGCTCATTTGTGTATGAACGTGCAATTCTACCCGTTTTTCTTCCGCTGTATCTTGACGCTCGTTCGGTTTCACTTCATTTAAATCGTTCGCAATAAGCACAAGATCACGCACGAATGTGTCATTTTGGACGCTGCCGCGCACTTTTACCCACATTCCTTTTTTTACACGCTGCATAAGCTCGGCATCTTCTTTGTCGCGCGAGAACATTTTGACAAGAATGGAATTTGTGTAGTCCGTCATCTTTAACGTCAATAACGTACGTCCGCTTTTTAGTTCTTTTGCTTCAGCATCAAAAATGTATCCTTGCACCACGACGCGACGCTCTTCCTCCACAATTTGATCGAGCGGACGAATATGTTCCTCATCTTTAATTTGATAGCCGATCACAAGCGGACCGCTTGTTTCACTTACAGCAGGCTCTTCTTGTTTCGGCATCGCTTCTATAAACGCGGCTAACGCGCGTTCTTCGTCTTCTTTTTGTTTTTGCGCTAAAAATTGTTCAAACTGCTGCTCATCGTGTTTTACACTCGCTTCTAACTGCAAGTGCGGAAATCCGAAAGAAACATACGTCGCAGCGAACATTTCCGCAAATCGCTTTTTTAACGCGATCGCTTCTGCTTCATTGCGCGCTTGTACAGTGACTTTCGTTCCTTTTACTTCCGGTTGCTGTTGTGTAAGTAGTGAAAAAAGCGGCGATGTTTGTTGAATCGTGTCAACAAATATTGGCCAGTACGACACAACATCTTCAGCAGTAAACGTTTGGTCCTCTACTTCTATCGTGCATTGCACATCGGCAATATGGCGAAATTGTTCGATGAGTCGTTTACGAAACTCGGCATATACGTGCGCCCGTAAGATCGTAGGAAAGCGAAAATAAAAGTGCCAACATTTCATTCGTTTATCAACAACTACTTTTTCAATCCGTCCGTGCAATAAGTCCTCTGCCATATGCGAAGAAAGTTGTAGTTGTTGTAGTAAAATCGAAAATCGTTCTTTTTGTTCTTCCCTCATCGTTGTTCGTTACAAAAATGTAACGGTACACCTCCCCTTCTTTTTTATACATCGTTTGGGAGCGATAGACGACAGAAAGAGGGGGAAGCCCCCTCTCTGCCTTATAAGTAACGGCGCAACGTTTCAACTAATTGCGACACGTGTACTTCTTCTGTTTCACCTGTTTTTCGTACTTTTACTTCAACAATTCCTTCATTTGCCCGCTTTCCGACTGTTACGCGTACAGGTAACCCAATTAAATCGCTGTCGGCGAATTTGACTCCTGGACGCTCGGCACGATCGTCATACAACACTTCAAATCCTTCTTGTTGCAAACGTACATACCATTCATCGGCAAGCTCCCGTTGCTCGTCCACTTTTGGATTTACAGAAATTAAATGAATGTGGAAAGGAGCCACCGCAGTTGGCCATATGAGTCCATGCTCATCGTTATATTGCTCAGCAATCGCAGCAAGCGTGCGCGATACACCGATACCATAACACCCCATAATCATCGGCTGCGTACGTCCGTTTTCATCTAAATACGTGGCATTCATCGCTTCGCTATAACGCGTTCCGAGTTTAAATACGTGTCCAACTTCAATTCCGCGCGCAAAACGAATCGTTCCTTTTCCATCTGGTGACGGATCTCCTTCTTGAATGAAACGCACATCCGCATATTGCGCAGCAAAGTCACGATCTGGATTGACCCCCTTGTAATGATAGTGCGCTTCATTCGCTCCGCACACGCCATTGACAATCGCTTTTACCGCATGGTCAGCCAAAACGATTATACCATCGCGAACACCAATCGGACCAAGTGAACCAATTTCACAGTTCATCACTTGCTTCGTTTCTTCTGGCGTTGCTAATTCCACGACAGTTGCTTCTAGTATATTTTTTACTTTGACATCATTTACTTCATGATCCCCGCGCACAAGAACGAGCACGTAACGATCGTCTACTTTAAATAATAACGACTTGATGCATTTTTCTTTTGGTACTTGAAGAAATTGGCTTACTTCTTCAATGGAACGTTGTTCTGGTGTATGCACTTTCTCAAGCGGTGCATGCGGTTCATCACTGCGCTCATAAGTCGTAATCACCGGAGCCATTTCAATGTTCGCTGCATAATCAGAGGAATCTGAATATGCAATCGTATCTTCACCGACATCGGATAAAACCATAAATTCATGCGTATCTTTTCCACCCATTGCACCAGAATCCGCAATGACGGCACGGAAATTTAATCCGCAGCGTCGGAACACGTTCGCATATGCTTCGTACATTTTATTGTACACTTCGTCTAAACTTTCTTGTGAAGCGTGGAATGAATACGCGTCTTTCATAATAAATTCGCGACCACGAAGCAAGCCGAAGCGCGGACGTTTTTCGTCGCGAAACTTCGTTTGAATTTGATAAAGCGTAAGCGGTAACCGTTTATACGATTTCACTTCATCACGAACGAGCGCCGTAATGACTTCTTCATGTGTCGCACCGAGCGCAAAGTCGCGATCGTGGCGATCTTTTAAACGCATTAATTCTGGTCCGTATGAATACCAACGACCTGATTCTTGCCATAATTCTGCCTGTTGAAGCGCTGGCATCAACAGTTCAATAGCACCCGCCCGTTCCATTTCTTCACGAATGATCGCTTCAATTTTTTGTAGCACGCGCTTACCAAGCGGCAAAAAGCTATATACTCCGCTTGCATTTTGGCGAATAAAGCCGGCACGAAGCAGCAGTTGATGGCTTTTAATTTCCGCATCTGCCGGCACTTCACGTAATGTAGGAATAAACGACATACTTTGTTTCATCTTTTTTAGCACCTCTTACTTCATGAATTATAAGAAAAATTTTTGAATGTCATTCCATGTAACAACAAGCATAAGCAACATAAGAAGAGCAAATCCGATAAAGTGTACGATGCCTTCTTTTTGGCGATCAATCGGTTTTCCGCGCAACGCTTCAATCGCAAAAAACGTTAACCGTCCCCCATCAAGCGCCGGAAGTGGAAGCAAGTTAATAATCCCTAAGTTAATGCTTAAAATCGCTCCCCATTTCATTAAGTAATACACGCCGGATTGGGCAACTTTATGAGTCGAAACGGCAATGCCAACAGGTCCAGATAACATATCAAATGAAAATTTTCCTGTTAATAAATGTCCTAATCCAACGATAATTTCTTTTGTCCAATAGTACGTTTCTAACGCTCCTTGTTTGATCGCTCCGAAAAACGATTTTTCCATCGGTCCATATACACCGATCAAACCGATCGTCTCGCCTTCGATCGTTTTCTTTTCTGGTGTGACGGTAAGATCGATCATTTGACCGTTGCGATTCACTTGAAATTGGAGCGGTTTTTCTGGGCTTTTTCGAATCACCGTCACAACATCCGTCCAAGAAGACATCGTCTGGCCATCAATGGAAATGACAATATCCCCTTGTTGTAACCCAGCTTGACGTGCAGCGCCATCCTCAGTCAATTCACCAATGACTGGTTTATCCACTGGATAACCTTGCAGCAGTCCAATAACAATGAAAATGACAAGCGCTAAAATAAAATTCATTAACGGACCAGCAAAAATAGCCATCGCGCGTTGTCCGAGCGTTTTCGAACCAAATTGACGATCGTACGGCGCAATTTGCACTTCTTCTCGATCGATGACGATGTAAGCTGGATCGCTTAATTCAAAGCGTTGTAAACGCTCATCATCGCCTTCATATCCTTCAATATATAACTCATGTTCAAAATCAGCGCGTTCCACTTCAATGATTTTCGCATCGGGATATTCGTCTTTATGATTGACGATCACTTTTTTCACTTTTCCGTCTGCATGAAACAATAAGCCGACAACTTGACCGCGCTTCACGTCAATCATTTCTGGATCTTCGCCGGCCATGCGCACAAACCCGCCAAGCGGGAGCAAACGAATCGTATATGTCGTTTCTCCTTTTTTCATTGAAAATACTTTCGGACCGAATCCAATCGCAAATTCGCGACATAAAATGCCTGCCCGTTTCGCGAAAATGAAGTGCCCTAATTCATGAAAAAACACAAGCGCACCAAAAATGACGATAAAAGCAATAACCGTTTCCAACGTTTCAACCACCTTTTACATGTGTAGTGATTTTACATATTGTCTCGTTTCACGATCGACCGCACGAATCGTCTCGAGATCTGGATGGGCAATCGGCACGTGCCGCTCCATCGCTTGTTCAATGCATTGTTCAATCGCTAAAAACGATATTCGCCCATTTAAAAAGGCTGCCACCGCTTCTTCATTTGCTGCATTTAATACGGTCGGCATTGTTCCACCTATGTTTCCTGCCTCATAAGCAAATTGTAAACAACGGAACCGGTTCATGTCCACTTTTTGAAAATGCAACGTAGCTACTTGAGCCAAGTTCAGTCGTTCGATATGTAGCGGAAAACGATCAGGATACGTTAGCGCATATTGAATCGGTACGCGCATATCTGGCGTTCCGAGCTGGGCAATGATGCTTCCGTCATGAAATTGCACCATAGAATGAATGATGCTTTCTTTATGTAAAAGTACGTCAATTTGTTCGTACGGTAGATGGAACAACCAATGTGCTTCGATCACTTCAAGCCCTTTATTCATCATCGTTGCGGAGTCGATCGTAATTTTTGCTCCCATCGACCAATTCGGATGTTTTAGCGCTTCTTCCACCGTGACATGTTCTAACTGCTCGCGCGTACGATCGCGAAAACTACCGCCGGATGCCGTCAAAATAATACATTCGATATTTTTTTGTTGCTCTCCTTGTAAACATTGAAAAATAGCGGAATGTTCACTATCCACAGGCAAAATCGGCACACCGTAATCGGCCGCATGCTTCATAACAAGATGGCCTGCGGTAACTAACGTTTCTTTATTCGCCAACGCAATTGTTTTTTTCGCCTCAATCGCTTTCAACGTCGGCACTAATCCAACGCTTCCTACTACCGCATTGACGACAATGTCGGCTTCTTGCATTGTCGCTACTTCAATGAGCCCATCTTCACCTGAAACGATGCGCACTCGTCCAATATATTCGCTTTGTAACGTGTCTGCATCTTCTTTTTGCGCAACACATACCACTTTCGGTGAAAATTGTTCAATAATGATCCGTGCCTGTTCGATATTTCGTCCAGCTGAAAAAGCAACGAGACGGAACGCATCGCGATGAGCACGAATGACGTCTAATGTTTGCCTCCCGATCGAGCCCGTCGCTCCTAATAAACTAATTGCTCGCAAACTGTCCACTCCTTTTTAAGCAATAAGGTAAAACAAATGTAAAATTGGTAAAATAAATAGCAGACTGTCAAAGCGATCCAAAATACCGCCATGCCCTGGCAAAATAGCTCCTGAATCTTTTACTCCGTAATGACGTTTGAACGCGGATTCCACTAAGTCACCGAGCTGGCCGAAAACGGATAAAATGACTGTTGCAATGAGTAACATTGGAAAAGATGGAGCAAATGGCGATAGCCACTCATAAACACTGACGACAAGAAGCGCACATAAAATGCCTCCAACAGCCCCTTCAACCGTTTTATTCGGGCTAATATGCTCCCATAATTTTCGCTTTCCGAACGCTCGCCCAATAAAGTACGCTCCGCTATCCGTTGCCCAAATTAAAAAGAGCGCATAAAAAATGTATGACAATCCTGCTTCACGCACTTGAAAAAACGAATAAAACCCAACGCCTACGTAAAGTAAAGAAGCAATCATAAATCCTACATCATCAAACGTAAACGCATTTTTCGATATGACCGTATAAATGAGCAACAAAAAGAGCCCGATGATGAGCATCCATATGTTTATCATATGTTCATACGGATATAAAAAGAGCCATAATACAAGAAAACTAACAATGCTCGGAAACGAAAAAAGCGACATTTTTTTCATGCGAATAAGTTCAAATAAACCAACCGTAGCGAGTATATACGTTAAGACTAAAAATGGCCATCGGCCATATATGACGATTGGTAAAAAGACTGAAGCTGCAATAATTGCCGTCACAATTCTTTGTTTCATATGAAATTATACGCCTCCAAATCGGCGGCTACGTTGTTGAAATTCATGTACCGCCTGTAAAAAATGTTGTTCTGTGAAGTCTGGCCATAATACATCCGTAAACCAAAATTCTGTATACGCTAATTGCCAAAGCATAAAGTTACTTAAACGAATTTCTCCGCTTGTGCGAATAAGCAAATCAGGATCAGGTAAATCATTCGTCATTAAATAGGAATGAAACAGCTGTTCATCGACATCGTTTGCTTCAATCGTTCCGTTTTGTACATCATTAACAAGTTTTTGAACGGCATGTACAATTTCGGCACGGCTTCCGTAATTTAAGGCGAAGTTTAAAATTAAACCGGTATTTTGTTTCGTCTCTTCGATCGCCTGATCGACTGCACGTAACGTATGTAAAGGTAGTTGATCTTTATGTCCCATGACGCGCACTTGCACATTTTCTGCGATTAACTCAGGCAAAAACGTCGTTAAAAACTGTTCAGGAAGCTGCATTAAATAATCGACTTCTGTTTTCGGCCGTTTCCAATTTTCTGTTGAAAACGCATATAACGTTAACACTTTCACACCGAGTTCGTTGGCAAAGCGCGTAATTTTTCGCACCGTTTGCATGCCTTCATAATGCCCAGCCATCCGTGGCAATGCCCGCTTTTTCGCCCATCTTCCGTTTCCGTCCATAATGATCGCCACATGCGCGGGAATCGGTCCTTGTGAAACGGTTTCTTTTGAATATACTTCTTCTTTGTTTTTCCATCTTTTCATCTTTTCAAACATAAGCGCATGTCCTCCAGCTTCGATCGATCGTAAATTAGGCTGTGCGCCCTATTTTGTAATTATAGCAAAAAACCCTCTATAAACATAGAGGGACTTATACTTCCATTACTTCTTTCTCTTTTTCTTTCGTGATCGCATCGATTTTTGCGATATGATCGTCTGTTAGCTTTTGAATATCTTCTGTGTAACCGCGCAATTCATCTTCAGTAATTTCGCCGTTTTTCTCTAGCTTTTTCAACTCGTCGTTTGCGTCGCGACGAATGTTGCGCACAGCCACTTTTGCTTCTTCCGCATATTTTTTCACAAGCTTAACGAGTTCGCGACGACGCTCTTCAGTAAGCGGCGGAATGGCGATGCGAATCACTGAACCGTCGTTTGAAGGCGTTAAACCTAAATCTGATGCTAAAATCGCCTTTTCGATTTCTTTCAATACGGACTTGTCATATGGTTGAATGACAAGAAGGCGCGCTTCTGGCACTTGAATGCCCGCTAATTGAATAATTGGCGTTGGCATGCCGTAATAATCGACTGTAATTTTTTCTAATAATGCAGGGTTCGCACGACCTGCACGAATCGTTGCAAGTTCACGTGAAAAAGCTTGAACGGCTTTATCCATCTTTTCTTTTGCGTTTGTTAATACTTGCATGTTATTTCCCCCTTACGATTGTTCCGATATTTTCGCCTAATACAGCACGTTTAATATTTCCTTCTTCCATAATGGAGAAAACAATGAGCGGAATATCGTTATCCATACATAACGACGAAGCTGTGGAATCCATCACACCTAATCCTTGTTTAATGACGTCTAAATAAGATAGTTCATCATATTTGACTGCGTTTTTGTCCACTTTCGGATCGGCGCTATATACACCGTCTACATTGTTTTTCGCCATTAAAATGACGTCCGCTTCAATTTCTGCTGCACGAAGCGCGGCTGTCGTATCTGTTGAAAAGTATGGGTTTCCTGTTCCCGCCGCAAAAATGACGACGCGTTTTTTCTCTAAGTGACGAATGGCTCTTCTGCGAATGTATGGTTCAGCTACTTGGCGCATTTCAATCGACGTTTGCACACGCGTTTGTACACCGAGCTGCTCTAAGCTATCTTGTAGCGCGAGCGAGTTCATCACCGTTGCTAACATCCCCATGTAATCCGCTGTGGCGCGATCCATCCCCATTTCACTACCGGTTTTTCCACGCCAAATGTTTCCGCCTCCAACAACAACCGCTACTTCAACTCCTAGTTCAGCTACTTCTTTTACTTGTTGAGCGATCGATTTAATGACAGACGGATTAATTCCAAATCCTTGATCTCCAGCTAACGCTTCACCGCTTAATTTTAAAACGACACGTTTATATTTTGGGCTTTCCATCGCAAACCTCCATACCGTTCTTTAAAAATAGGGAACACATATGTGTTCCCTATTTGTCTTCATTACTTACGAACTTGGCTCATAACTTCTTCAGCGAAGTTATCTTGACGTTTTTCAATACCTTCGCCTACTTCGTAACGGATGAAGCTTTTCACAGTCGCGCCATTAGACTCTACAAATTGACGTACTTTCACATCTGGGTTTTTCACGAAACTTTGCTCAAGTAAGCAAATGTCTTCAAAGAATTTACCTAAACGGCCTTCAACCATTTTTTCAACGATATTTTCAGGCTTTCCTTCATTTAATGCTTGTTGTTTTAATACTTCGCGCTCACGAGCGATTTCATCTGCAGATACTTCATCGCGAGAGACGTATTTTGGATTAATTGCGGCAATGTGCATCGCTACATCTTTTGCAATGTCGCTATTTGTTGTACCTTCTAATACAGTTAATACGCCGATGCGTCCGCCCATGTGTAAATATGCACCGAATACCGCGTTGTCTCCTTTTTCAACAACCGCAAAGCGACGTAACGTAATTTTCTCACCAATTTTAGCGATCGCTGCATTGATGTGTTCTTCTACTGTCGCGCCGTTATCCATTTTTTGTTGTAATGCTTCTTCGACTGTTGCAGGTTTATGCTTTAATAAATGGTCAGCTAATTCTTTTACTAATGTTTTAAATCCTTCGTTTTTCGCAACGAAGTCTGTTTCAGAGTTTACTTCTAAAATCACTGCTGTATTTCCATCTACTTCGATTAACGTTGTTCCTTCCGCTGCGATACGATCCGCTTTTTTCGCTGCTTTCGCCATTCCTTTTTCACGAAGCCAGTCGATCGCTTTTTCCATATCACCGTTTGTTTCTGTTAATGCTTTTTTGCAGTCCATCATTCCTGCGCCTGTTTTTTCGCGCAATTCTTTTACCATTTGAGCAGTAATTGCCATATGAAACATCCTCCTTTTTTATGTGCAAAATCGTATGTACACAAACCGAAACGGTTTGTATGCTTAGTATGCCCGATTTTTCTTAAAAAAAGGTGATAAAAGGCTTCCCCCTCTTATCACCTTTCACATGTTTACTCAGCTGTGACAACGGCTTCTTCGCCTTGTTTTGCTTCTAAAATCGCATCCGCAATTTTAGCTGTAAGAAGTTTCACAGCGCGAATCGCATCGTCGTTCGCAGGAATGACGTAGTCGATTTCGTCTGGATCGCAGTTTGTATCCACGATTCCGATGATCGGAATGTTTAATTTACGAGCTTCTGCAACGGCAATGCGCTCTTTGCGTGGGTCGATAACAAATAACGCATCTGGCAATTCTTTCATTTCTTTAATACCGCCTAAAAACTTTTCAAGACGCTCTAATTCTTTCTTTAGTTTTACCACTTCTTTTTTAGGCAATACATCAAATGTGCCGTCTTCAGCCATTCTTTCGATCTCTTTTAAACGTTTAATACGTTTTTGGATCGTTGCGAAGTTTGTTAACGTTCCACCTAACCAACGTTGGTTGACATAGAACATGCCAGAACGTTCTGCTTCTTCTTTCACAGAATCTTGCGCTTGTTTTTTCGTACCAACGAATAAAATTTTGCCGCCGTTTGCTGCAAGCTCTTTAACGAAGTTGTACGCTTCTTCTACTTTTTTCACTGTTTTTTGCAAGTCAATGATGTAAATTCCATTGCGCTCAGTGAAAATGTATTTTTTCATTTTTGGGTTCCAACGACGTGTTTGATGCCCGAAGTGAACCCCTGCTTCAAGCAACTGTTTCATTGAAATAACAGACATCTTTCATCCTCCTAGATGGTTTTTTTCCTCCGCTCACGTCATTTTTAAGCAAGACTGCAAAGCAGCACCGTTGCTTAAATCGATGAGCGTGTGTATTCACACCAAATAGAACTATATCATAATTAAAAAGCACATTCAACTACTTTTGGTGAAATTTAAGCAAAAGCTCTATTTCTGTCTTCCCCCGCTTTAACACCTTCGCGATTTCATCTATTGTTTTTCCTTGTTGTTGAAGCTTTAACGCTTCTGAAATGAGCGACTCGAGCGCGGGCTCTTCCTTCGGCGTCGTTGACGATAACTCTACTCGGTCAACAACGTCGTCAACTGGAAGTCGCACTTGTTCGTCTCGAAGCAAAGGGGGAGATTCTTTTTTCTTTTGACGAACGGCCGATGATGTCATTTGTTTAACAAATCGTTCGTTTTCCTCTTTAAACTGCATTAAATATGTCGTCATCATCGTTTCCATTTCGCGAATCAGCTCCGCTTGCTCTCTTTCCGTCTCTTTAATTTTTGCCCATTTTAACGATAAAAGAATAATGAGAAACAGCGAAACACCATGCAAAACGAAGCTGATCAACCATAAAAACGTCGTCATATGATCCCTCTTATCCGATAAAATCAATGTGTGTTCCTTTGTAAGGATGTTTACTTTTTTCTTTTTTCTCAGACTCTTTTTTCCATTTCCCGCGTTCGCTTTGTTCCGCTTTCGTCACTTGTTGCCGAATGCGCTCATCTTGCTTTTTCATTTCTGTTGCAAGCTGTTGCTGAGCAAGCTGTCCGTACTGTTGCATATGTTCTTGCCATTTTCCGAGTTCATGCGTTTTCGGCAACGCCACTTGTAACTCGACTAATTTTAAACTCATGTTCTCACTTCCTTTAAAAGTGATGAAAAACTTTCATATCGCTTGCTCAATCAGTTTACGCATTTTAAATAAAGCTTTTGCATGAATTTGGGAAATTCGTGACGTAGACAGTCCCATAATATGCCCGATTTCTGTAAACGTCAATTCTTCTTTGTAAAATAAACTAATGACTAGCTGTTCTTTTTCATTTAGCTGTTGAATAATATTCGCTAGTTGCGCAATTTGTTCTTCACGCAACATATGTTCTTCAGGTGACGGAGATCGGTCATCACGAATCGTAAACGTTGGTTGGTCATCTTCATCGTCAAACGGCCGCTCATCGAGCGATAAAACATGGGCGAAAAACTGTTCGCTCATCACCTCATACACTTCATCTTCTGAAATGTTTAATGCTTCCGCCACTTCTTTGGCGCTAACGTCACGCATATATGTTTGTTGCAACTGCTCAATAGTCGTTTCAATTTTTTTTGCTTTCTCTCGCACGCTGCGCGGGAGCCAATCTTCTTTGCGCAATCCGTCTAAAATCGCGCCACGAATGCGAAAGGAAGCATACGTATCAAATTTTAAATCACGTGAAGGATCGAACTTTTCTAGCGCATCATATAAGCCAAGTAGGGCTAAACTTTTTAAATCTTCTCTTTTCACGCTTTTCGGAAGGGATGAAGCAATACGTTGCACATGATAATCGACAAGTGGCATATATTTTTCAATCAATTGATCGCAAGCGTCGCGATCGCGAGCATCAATCCACTTTTGCCAGCATTGCTCAATCATATCATCCCCCCTAAATGTTAACGGGTATTGTCAAAAGTTTTAAAGACATACCCTAAGTTTTTATTGATTTTATGCGGTTTTCGACAAAAAAAGCTTGCCACCCCTGCTGTTTTT
>NZ_RXXX01000169.1:0-318 GCF_011006755.1 Anoxybacillus sp. MB8 | reverse complement strand
CAATACGGGAAGGAAAGGCCTGGAGTGGATGCTGAGCGCATCAGGTAGGCGGGAATATCGATGGATTGTAAGAAGTTTTCAAGAAGAAATTGCTGAAGCGGTTTTTCGTTGTGTGGCCGTATTCAAGCGTTTTCATTGGCCATTTATTTTCTTCTTCATAGGGGAATGATGCACAAGAGACTTGCTTTTGTTGTTCATCAGTAAATGATTATATTTTTCATGATTCTTGATAATTCATTTGCAATAGTCGTTGTTTATGTCGATTGAGCATGCTGCTGTCGGGTTTTGATGGGTGATTGATTTGTTGTTATCAATAGC
>NZ_RXXX01000168.1:0-319 GCF_011006755.1 Anoxybacillus sp. MB8 | reverse complement strand
CAGCAGGAACAGCAGCAGCACGCCGACCAGCCCCATGAGACCGGCGCCCACGCCCACGTCCCAGCGCGTGCCGCGCGACAGGCCGGCCGAGGCCGGCAGGGCCATGCGTTCGTCGGCGTCGGTGTCCCGGTTCATGGCGCGTCTTCCAGTATCTGGGCGCGCGACAGCTGCAGGTTCCAGCCCGAGCGGCCCAGCGCACCGATCTGCAACGGCCTTGGCAGCTGGGACAGGTCGATGCGAAAGCGCAGCTGCACCGAGACACCCGACTGCGTGGGTGCCGTGTCCATGATTTTCCAGCGCGAGATGCGCCGCATGGAGG
>NZ_RXXX01000167.1:0-320 GCF_011006755.1 Anoxybacillus sp. MB8 | reverse complement strand
GCCCAACTGGCGGTGCGTGATGTGGCGGCTCATTTGCAAAGCATTGCGGATCAGCGGCAGGCGGGTGTGGAGGTCTCCCGCGAAACCCTGGATGCCCTGGAACTGCGAACGGCACAGGCGCAAGTGGCTGTGGTGGAACCTGTCTTGCGGGCGGCCACGCGCCTGTTTGACGTGGGTGGCTCTACGGCCTTGGAGGAGTCCCGTCGTCTGGATAGGCATTGGCGTAATGCGCGAGCTTTGGCTTCGCACAATCCGGTAATCTACAAGGCTCGTTCGGTGGGTGATATTTTGCAGAACGAGGCCGAGCCTGTGTACTACTG
>NZ_RXXX01000166.1:0-321 GCF_011006755.1 Anoxybacillus sp. MB8 | reverse complement strand
TAAAAAAAACAGCGTCAAAAGCGCTGTCTACACGCATGGAGGAGACATCATGCATTGGAAGAACTTTGGAGCCGGTGTGCTGTTGCTAAGCGCCAGCCTGACAGGAACGGCGATGGCAGCAGACTGGCCCCAGTCTGCCGTCACCTGGGTAGTGCCTTATCCCGCAGGCGGTGGTTCAGACGTGATTGCCCGTTTAGTGGCCAAGCAGCTGGAAAGCAGCCTGGGCCAGACCTTGATTGTGGAAAACAAGCCAGGTGCTGCCACCATTATTGGCGCCACGTATGTCAGCAATGCCAAACCGGATGGCTACACGGTGGGAAC
>NZ_RXXX01000165.1:0-327 GCF_011006755.1 Anoxybacillus sp. MB8 | reverse complement strand
GTACGTACCTGATGATGCTGCTGATGGCGGAATGCGTGGTCGTGCCGGTGGCCGACGCGCTGGCCTGCACGGTGGAACCGCACGCCAGCACGGTGCACGTGGAGTCCGCACCGGATGCCGATGGCGATACCGACGGCAAGCATGTTGGTGCCTGTGGCCACAACCACTGCCACCACTCCAACCTGAGCCTGCCGGCCAGTACCCTCGCCGCCTTCGGTGCGCCACTGCCGGCGCGCTGGATGAATGCCGGCGACGCGGCGACCTATGCGGTCGCCCAGGATGAATTGACGCGTCCCCCCCGGGCGTGAGTTGAGCGCGTCCCGCGAT
>NZ_RXXX01000164.1:0-331 GCF_011006755.1 Anoxybacillus sp. MB8 | reverse complement strand
ATATATAGTTGTCGTTCAGGGCAGGTAGTGGAATCAGGCGAACATCGCTTGGCACCGGCCAGGTAAATGCATTCATCATGGTAGAGGGAGAAAGCGCCAGTGGAGCAGACTTTGAATGATCAATTTGCCCAGTGGTTGGAAACCGTACCGGGGCGATATGTGCGGGCTTGGGAACAAGCCGGAATCGATGCGGAGGTGGTCAACACCTTCGGGTATCATGCCATACAAATTGGATTGCCGCATTGGGACCTCCTGGCGCATAGCCGCATCTCTTGCAAGGTATGCACGGCTCAGGCCGGCGTCTTGCCCGCTCAGCAGAAAAACCTGGTTT
>NZ_RXXX01000163.1:0-332 GCF_011006755.1 Anoxybacillus sp. MB8 | reverse complement strand
CCGCATGGACTTATTACTCTCAATGCCACGGCCTTGGACAAGGACTATTGCGCTCAGGTAAGCCGTGAAATGCATCGCTACGAGTTGTGGGAGCATGGTGTCTTGCTGGAAACCCAGCTGGAACAATTCTCGCTGCGCTGGTGGGGTGTTCAGGAACTGCGCATGGCGCTGGAGCAAGTGGGTTTTGGCGAGATTGTTATCTCCGGCGGGTATCAGTACGGCAAGATACCGCAGGACACTGACGGAATTATTTCGTTTGAAGCGCGCAAGCTGTAAGACTGGGACTGGGACTGGGACTGGGACTGGGACTGGGACTGGGCTTGGTGCCAGTC
>NZ_RXXX01000162.1:0-333 GCF_011006755.1 Anoxybacillus sp. MB8 | reverse complement strand
GTGCAGGTTCCAGCGCAGCTGGCGCGGATTCATGCAGTGGTTCTGTTCGATCTGCCGCTGCGGGCACTCGGCGCCGGGCAGCCATGCGCGGGTGCGGCCCACCTGGTTGCCGCGCAGGGCGATGTCCCAGTTGCTGTTCTGCCATTGCACGTTGAGGACCGCCGCCATCTCGGGCGTGACATGCCCGCGCAGGTCGATCGCCGGCTCGTGGTCCCGACGGCGGCGCAGCTCCTGCTGCTTCAGCGCGTCCAGCGAGAACAACCACTGGCCGGTGCTGCCGGTGTGGACCCGGTATTCGCCACGCAGCACCCAGTTGCGGGAAGTGGTGCGGCC
>NZ_RXXX01000161.1:0-335 GCF_011006755.1 Anoxybacillus sp. MB8 | reverse complement strand
CCGCCAACTACCATCGGCGCTGGAGAGCTTAACTTCCGTGTTCGGGATGGGAACGGGTGTGACCTCTCCGCCATCGTCACCGAGCAATATAATGAAGGATTATTCCTTCAAAACTAGATAACAGGTTTTGTGTAGTCGCCTACGCTTTTCTTGTTGTCTAGCTTCGAACTAACATCCTCCTACGCCTTCGCTTTTTCCGTTCGACGTGCACACACGTCTTCGTCAAAAGCTGTTGGCTCCGTCGGATGTTTTCTTGACTACGTCAAGAACCGTTCTTCGCTTTTCTTGTGTGTTTAGTTAAGTCCTCGATCGATTAGTATCCGTCAGCTACACGT
>NZ_RXXX01000160.1:0-335 GCF_011006755.1 Anoxybacillus sp. MB8 | reverse complement strand
TTCTGGATCCGGACGGTATTCGTATGCTCTTGTTCGGCTTTGCTTTGGTACTGGTCATGATCTATCGCCCTGAAGGCCTGTGGCCCTCGGCAGTGCGCCGTCGTGAACGCAAAATGAAGCAGGTGCAAGCATGAGTCTGAGCATGAACCAACAAGTAAAAGACGGCGAGGTGCTGTTGCAGGCAGAAGGCTTGTCCAAACGCTTCGGCGGTTTGCAGGCCTTGTCTGAAGTCAGCTTCAGCATTCGCAAGGGCGATATCTACGGTCTGATTGGCCCGAACGGTGCGGGTAAGACCACGCTGTTCAACGTGATGACAGGCTTGTACATCCCCGAGT
>NZ_RXXX01000015.1:0-55990 GCF_011006755.1 Anoxybacillus sp. MB8 | reverse complement strand
ATCGTCCGCTCGACTTGCATGTATTAGGCACGCCGCCAGCGTTCGTCCTGAGCCAGGATCAAACTCTCCATAGAAAAGTTATCCTTAGCTTCTGTACGCTTTTCGCTTCGTTCAGTTTTCAAGGAACATCTCCGTCAAACGACGGCTTTGTCATTTTAACATTTCTCTTTGTTGTTGTCAATCTTTTTTTACTATCGTCAGTCGTTTTTCTGTCGCTGACGACGTTTACTAATTTAACATACGTTTTATTTTGTTGTCAACAGTATTTTTAAAAAAAATGTTCTCGTTTATTCATTGATCATATCATGTTATTTCTTGCATAAGATGGTCATAAAAAGGACAAGGGGGGACAAATATTGAAGTTTTTTTATATACTCGACGGAAAAAAGCTTAAAAAATGGCTTCTTATTATATCAATCGCCTTTGTCACAGCCTCTATTTTTTATATTCAACAACTTGCAAGCGAATCTGTATTTTCTACCGATCCCGGACCAAAAGCCATTTACAAAGTCGAAAATAAGAAAAACGAGTTTGCTTTGACATTTGATATTAGTTGGGGGGAAACAAATGCTTTAACTGTTTTAAACGTATTAAAAAAACACGGGGTAAAAGCTACATTTTTCTTATCTGCTTCTTGGGCTGAACGCCACCCTCGCATCGTAAAAAGAATGATCGAAGATGGTCATGAAATTGGCAGTATGGGTTATGAGTACAAAAATTATACTGAACTTGAGCGCGGAAAAATTATTCGTGACTTAGCACAAGCTAAAAAAGTGTTTGATACGTTAGGCATTAAACATACTCCTTTCCTTCGTGTGCCGACAGGAAATTTTAATAAAAACGTTTTGAAAGTTGTTCATTCCTTTGGTCATACGGTCGTCCATTGGAGCGTTGATTCGAAAGATTGGCTTAATCCTGGGGTACATGCCATTGTTGAAAACGTCACGAAAAACGCTAGAAGCGGCGATATTATATTACTTCATGCATCAGATTCAGCGAAACAAACCGCCTCAGCATTAGAACAAATTATCATATGGATGAAAAAAGAAGGATATAAGAGCGTACCAATATCCGATCTTGTCAACAATGCTCATATGAAAAGTAAAGAAATAAAATGAGGCGGCAAGCCTCATTTTATTTCCGTAACAGTCTATGCAACATAAGCAATTGGTACGCGTTGCAAATTAGTAACGGGAACAACATTAAATATAACCAATTTTCTTCGTTAATTCTCAATACCGGAAACCATTCGATTACCGTCACAACAACCATAAAAAACAGGGCAGGAATAAACGCCTCTTTGTTTGTTTCACGCATTTTTACGTATGCAACAATAAGTCCAAACAGAAAAATAAATAAAGCAACAAGCACGTAACTAACGATGGATTCTCCTTCTTTGGCAAACAGCTGATAACGAAAATAAACGAGATCAAATAACACAAAAGCAATGAGAACGATTTGTACTGCATTCCATAAACTGACGGAACGAAAAACTCCGAGACCAAAACGATGAATCGTTAAATACGCAAAAAAACCCATTTGACTAATGACGCTAAAAATGAAGCCCACTCCAATCAGCCAAACGAGAACAGATAAAATTTCTTTTATCTCAAACGATGTAAAAAGATGTGCGTATTCATTCCACTTTACAGCAAATCCAACAATCCCTGTACTTATTCCACCGACAAACAATGTTGAAAAAAACAATTGAACCCACTTTCGACTGTTCACTGATGTACCCTCCACTTCTCAATATCCCTTTCAAAATTCTATCAACGAAATAAGAAAAATGCTAGCGAATATTTTTGCAAAGAATATTGAATATTAACAGTAAGGAAACTTGTTGAAAGGGGCCCTTAATGATGAATCGAACATTTTTGCTCCTCGCATTTAGTTGTGTATTAGCGCTAGCAGGGTGCGCTCAACAAGAAAAAACTCCTGCACAACCTGATTACGATCAAACGAAAAAAATGGTCGTTGATATTTTAAAAACGGATGAAGGGAAAAAAGCGATTCAAGAAGTGATGAGCGATGAAAAAGTAAAACAGCAGCTCGTCATGGATCAAGAAGTTGTAAAAAAAACGATTGAGGAAACGTTAACTTCAGACAAAGGAAAAGCGTTTTGGAAAAAAGCGTTTGAAGACCCAAAGTTCGCTCAAAATTTTGCGAAAAGCATGAAAGAAGAACATGAAAAATTATTGAAAGCGCTAATGAAAGACCCTGAATATCAAGCAATGATTGTAGACATTATGCAAAACCCAGAAATGAAAAAATTAATACAAACAGAGATGAAAAATAAAGATTTCCGCGCCCATTTGCAAAAAGTCATTACAGAGACATTTAGCAGCCCGCTATTTAAAGCAAAAATTGAAGATATTCTCATCAAAGCAGCAGAAGAAATGCAAGGCGGTAAGAAAAAATCCGATCAAGAGGGATCAAGCGAGGATCAAACAGCATAAGGGTGTCCTTACATTCTCGGGACACCCTTTGTAAATATATATCAATCCTCATCAAAGAAAAATGTAACGTCATCGTAACTTTGCAATAATTTTTTTAGCAATATCCATATACACTTTTCCTATTGGATGATCTTCACCATATACAGAAGGGGCAAAATCATCGTCGTTCCAGTCAGGTTGTCCGAGCGGTAACTGACCAAGTAAGTCCGTCTGTAATTCTTCAGCTAATTTTTGACCACCGCCTTTTCCAAAAATATATTCTCTTTCACCTGTTGTTTTGCTTTCAAAATATGACATATTTTCAATAACACCGACAACTTCATGATTCGTCCGAACAGCCATCGCCCCCGCTCTTGCGGCAACAAAAGCAGCCGTTGGATGAGGCGTCGTCACAATAATTTCTTTCGATGTCGGAAGCATCGTATGCACATCTAACGCTACATCCCCTGTGCCTGGGGGTAAATCTAATAGTAAATAATCCAATTCTCCCCATTCCACTTCATCAAAAAAGTTTTTTAACATTTTGCCGAGCATCGGTCCGCGCCAAATCACTGGTGAATTATCTTCTACAAAAAACCCCATAGAAATTACTTTCACACCAAACCGCTCAACCGGAATAATTTTTTCTCCACAGACGATTGGTCGTTCTGTAATCCCCATCATATCCGGCACACTAAATCCGTAAATATCCGCATCGATTAATCCAACTTTTTTCCCAAGACGTGCAAGCGAAACAGCTAAATTAACGGATACGGTCGATTTCCCTACTCCACCTTTCCCGCTTGCAATCGCTAAATAAATCGGTTCATTCGTTAATCTTTCCTCTTCTAACGGCAATTGAGCAAAACGAAGTCCAACAGATGATGCTCCTGCATCTTTTAAACGTTGTACAACCGTCTGTTGCACTTGAAGTTGTTCCGCCGTCCCTGTTTTAGCTAAAGCAATTTTTACGCTTACTAGCCCTTTTTCTTCATTTATTTTGACTTCTTGAATCGCTCCTGTTTCTTTAAACGTTTTTTTCAAAAAAGGGTCGTAAATCGTTTCAAGCAGCTCCACAACTTGTTTTTCTGTCAACATCGCGCCTCACCAATCCTTATGTATTCGGTTTCACACTTTCAATATAACATAATTTTCTGCATAAAAAAATGAATCCTTCTCACTCAGAAGGATCACGTTCGTTTGATACGTAACGTAAAATGCCTTTGTAAATCGAAGCGGCAAGCTGTTCCTGATACGTTGAGGATGCTAGTAATTTTCGCTCTTCTTCATTTGACAAAAAGCCGATTTCAACTAAAGCTCCTGGTTTTTTAGCCATTTTTAATAAATATACCGTTTGAATGGGCTTCGCCAATCGATGTGTATTTTCCAAATTGACGCGTAGCTCTTGTTGAATAAACTTCGCTAACCTTGCATTTTCCTCTAATGAAGGATAGTAAAAAACTTGTGCGCCTCTCCATTTCGGCGAAGGGATGGCATTTAAATGAATGCTAATAAAAAAATCTGCCTCTGACTCATTCACAAACTGGACTCGACGTTGTAAATCCTCTATTTTTCTTCGGCTATATCCCCTTGTTTGTTCGCTTGCTAAATCATGGTCTCCTTCTCTCGTCATTTGAACGAGTGCACCTTGTTGTTGTAAATAATCGCGTAATTTTAACGCCACATCTAGCGCGACTTCCTTCTCCAAAACATCTCCTCCGACCGCTCCCCCATCAGGTCCTCCATGCCCCGGATCAAGAACAATAATTTTTCCTGATAACGGTAAGCTCCATGCTTTCCAAGAGCGATCATGAAGGACATAAAACTGTAAAAAAAGGACAAAAACAATGAAAAAAATAATAATACGTATTTTCATCCCTTCTCCTCCCCACTATTTATGTTATATGGGACAAGAGGAGAATTTAGAACGGTTACTTCAAACGAAGACGGAGACGACGCAGCCCTTTTTCGATTCCTTCTTTCCACCATCCATCGATGTAACGAGCGCATGCATCGTACATGTCCTCTCCGTATTCTTTCATATGCTCATACAATTCATAAATGAGTTGCATATATTCATCGATACAACGTCTTCTCACTGTTTCCATTGACTCACCATAATGTATAAAGCGGCTATAATGCGCTCCGATCAAATATGCTTCAATCGCTACACCGATGCATATCGTTTCGATACATTCAGAAACAATGATGTATCGTTGCCAATACGTGCGCATACGTTGCCATAGTTCACGATAAGAAAGATCACGTAATGCATTTCGTTCATCAGTTAGCTGCTTTTCTAACTTTTTTGCCGTAAACGATGTAAGTATTCCCAATTTTTTATCCCTCCTCATACATATTGTTCGCATGAAAAAGGGAGACATACAAAAAAATCTCGGCAAATAATTGCCGAGATTTGTTGACATTAACGTTTTGAGAATTGCGGTGCACGACGAGCGCCTTTAAGACCGTATTTCTTACGCTCTTTCACACGAGAATCGCGCGTTAATAAGCCTGCACGTTTTAATGTTTGACGGTATTCAGGGTCAACTTGTAACAATGCACGAGCGATACCGTGACGGATCGCACCTGCTTGACCTGTAAATCCACCACCGCTTACGTTTACTAATACATCGTAGCTACCGAACGTTTCTGTTAAAACAAGTGGCTGTTTTACAACTTCCACTAACGATTCATATGGAACGTAGTCACGAATGTCACGACCATTTACGATAATGCGTCCTTCACCTGGAACGAGACGCACGCGCGCAACTGAACTTTTGCGACGGCCTGTGCCGTAGTATTGTACCTGTGCCAAAATAATGCCCTCCTTTAATCAATTATCCGCGAAGTTCATAAACTTCTGGTTTTTGTGCTTGATGTGGATGTTCACTTCCACGATAGACATGTAATTTTTTGAACATTTGACGACCAAGGCTACCTTTTGGAAGCATGCCGCGAATTGCTCTTTCAAGCATTTGCTCTGGGTAATTTGTGCGCATTTCAAGAGCTGTTCTTACTTTTAATCCACCTGGATGTAAGCTATGACGATAGTATAATTTGTTTGTTAATTTTTTACCTGTTAATTCAATTTTCTCTGCGTTGATAATGATCACATGATCACCTGTATCAACATGCGGTGTGTAAGTTGGTTTATGTTTACCGCGCAAAATTGCAGCAACTTCGCTAGCAAGACGTCCTAACGTTTTGCCTTCTGCATCAACAACGTACCATTTACGTTCTACTTCATTTGGCTTCGCCATATACGTACGCATTTGTTTTCCCTCCTAAAATAAAAAATAAACAAGCGATATTTATTTCAACACGATTAATTTCCGGGGCTAATCGTGGGTTTAAAATACATACCATATGATATAATATCTCTTTCATTACCTAATGTCAAGAAAATGTTACACCTGGATTAGTTGTCATAAGAAACGTGCCATAAATATAGACCGTGTCCTGGGGCTGTCTTCCCCGCAGCGCTTCGATTTTTTTGTTGCAAAATCGTTTTCATCTCTTCAGCACGTCGTTCCCCGCGTCCAACTTCTAGCACTGTTCCAACGATAATGCGAACCATATTGTACAAAAAACCGTTGCCGACAAGACGGAAGATTAGCTCTTCCCCTTCTTGAATCACTTCCGCTTCATAAATGGTACG
This sequence comes from Anoxybacillus sp. MB8, assembly GCF_011006755.1. Taxonomy (NCBI): domain Bacteria; kingdom Bacillati; phylum Bacillota; class Bacilli; order Caryophanales; family Anoxybacillaceae; genus Anoxybacillus; species Anoxybacillus sp. MB8. Next base: position 49,891 of record NZ_RXXX01000015.1, on the reverse strand, counting down.
AACTTTATCGTCAATTTCCGTTTTTGCCGAACAAAAACTTGTGAAATCATGCGTCCCGATCACATAACGGAGCGCTTCGTTCATCGCCGTGACATGAAGTTTATACGGGTAGTGATATACATAATGGCGTAAAAATACGTTTTTCTCTCCCATCCAGACGCGGTAGCGATATTCTTTCTTTTTTACGCTAAATCGGGCATGAAAAGAAGAAGATACTTCACTTGCTTCTTTGACAATGACATCATCCGGGAGAAGAGCATTTAACGCCTTTGGCCATCTTTCATCTGGAATCGCAAGCGGCGTATCAAAGTGAATCACTTGTCCATATGCATGAACTGTGGCATCCGTTCGTCCTGACGCATATACGCGAACAAATTGCCCTTTATGAATGATTGAAAGTGCACGCTCTAGTTCTCCCTGCACTGTTCGTTTTTGTTGTTGAATTTGATACCCTGCAAAATGCGTACCATCATATGCAATGGTACATTTTATTCTTCTCATGATTTTCGCTCCTTCTCATGAACGAAGTAACCATAACACAATAGCCAATAAGCCGATGAAAATCATAAAAGCCGTATCTATTCGTCCCCATGTCAACTCGCGCCATTTTGTTCGATTTTGACCACCACGATATCCGCGTACTTCCATCGCGACAGCTAGCTCTTCTGCTCTTTTAAATGCGCTAATAAATAGCGGAACGAGCAACGCCGTCATCGCTTTCATTCTCTCTTGTAATGGACCGCTTGAAAAATCGACACCACGAGCCGTCTGAGCTTTCATAATTTTTTCAGTTTCTTCCATTAACGTTGGAATAAAACGAAGAGAAATCGACATCATGAGCGCTAGTTCATGAACAGGTACATTCCATTTTTTTAACGGCGCAAGTAACGATTCCATACCATCTGTCACTTCAATCGGCGTTGTTGTTAACGTTAATAGCGTTGTGACGACAATAAGGAGCAAAAAGCGTAAAGAAATAAACACCCCTTGTTGAATCGCTTTATCGTACACTTCCATACCAAGCCATTGAAAAACGATATCTCCTTCTTTTGTTAATAGCACATGGAGAAAAAAAGTAAATACAATGACCCACAAAACAGGTTTTAACCCTCTAATCATAAAAGAAAAAGGAATGCGTGATAAAAACAACAAAAGGCATGTAAACAAAGTCAATATTCCATACGTCCATCCGTTGTTCGCAAGAAATACGATGAACACGTAAATAAACATAAGCAGCAGTTTTGTACGTGGATCGAGCCGATGAATAAAAGAGTGTCCAGGAACATATTTTCCGATAATCATACCGTTCATCATATACGCTTCACCTTAGTAAATAACGTTTGTAAAGATCGGACGACGTCTTCCATCGTCAAACAAGGTTTTGGAAATTGTATCCCGAATTTTTGCTCGATGGCCCGCTGAAACAAAACGGGTTCAGGGACATCTAACCCAAGATGTATTAAATCATCAACGTTACGGAAAATTTGTTCTGGTGTCCCTCTTCGAACGATCGTTCCTTGATGCATAATAATAATATCATCCGCGTAACGTGCTGCCTCTTCCATGCTGTGTGTCACGAGTACAATTGTCATCTTTTTTTGCCGATGAAGCTTTGCAAACATGTCCATCATTTCTTTTCGTCCACGAGGGTCTAATCCCGCCGTAGGCTCATCTAACACGAGCACTTCTGGCTCCATAGCTAACACACCTGCGATCGCTACACGGCGCATTTGTCCACCGCTTAAAGCAAACGGAGATTTATGTCGCACTTCTTCCGGCAATCCAACAAGCGCTAACCACTCGCCAACACGGGCTTTTGCTTCTTGTTCTGACATGCCGAAATTCATCGGTCCAAAGCAAATATCTTTTTCTACTGTTTCTTCAAACAACTGATGTTCAGGGAATTGAAAAACGATCCCTACTTTTTTCCGTAAAGGCTTTAAATGTTTTTCTTTTTTTCCTGCTATCATTGTATAATCGCCAATATGGACCGTCCCTTTTGTCGGTTGGAGTAAACCGTTGAAATGCTGTAAAAGGGTAGACTTGCCCGAACCTGTATGACCGATTACCGCTACATATGAGCCGCTGCGAATATCAACATGAATATCATACAACGCTCGCCTCTCGAAAGGGGTATTTATTTGGTAACGATGTTCGACATCGCGGAATACAATGTCCATAATTCACTCACCAACCCCTCCATTGTTAAATGATCAGCCGTCATTGGAATACCATTGTTCTTCAATCGTTGACTTAGTTGTAGCGAGAATGGTAAGTCTAACCCCATCTCCTCTAATTTCGCCCCGTATGCAAAAATATGTGCAGGCGTTCCTTCAAGCACAATTTTTCCTTTATTCATCACAATAACCCGATCTGCTTTTGCGACTTCATTTAAATCATGAGTAATCGAAATAACCGTCATATCGTGTTCACGACGGAGCGACTGCATCACATGAAGAACTTCTTTTTTCCCGCTCGGGTCAAGCATAGATGTCGCTTCATCTAAAATAATGATATTCGGCTGAAGAGCAATGGCACTTGCAATAGCGACACGTTGTTTTTGTCCACCTGACAAACGATGCGGCTCGTGATGAATGAAATCTTCCATTTTTACTTTTTTTAACGCTTCGTTTATGCGTTTTTTCATTTCCTCTTTTTGTATCCCTCTATTTTCAAGACCGAAAGCGACGTCATCTTGAACAGTTGTTCCAACAAACTGGTTGTCTGGATTTTGAAATACAATACCTAATCGCTCACGTACGTCCCATACTGTTTCTTCATTCAATGGGATTCCACATACATGAATCGTTCCGCTTGTCGGTGGCAATAAACCAATTAACAACTTCGCTAATGTTGATTTGCCTGACCCATTATGTCCGACAATTGTTACCCATTCACCTTTATACACTTGAAAGGATACGTTTTGTAAAGCATACGTTTGTTCATTTGCGTATTGAAAACTTACATCTTCCACACGTACTGAAACTTCCACGTTTCTCTCCTCATCTCTTCTGAATGTTCTTACTCTCTACTCTACTACAAAAAAGAAAACAAAAAAAGGGCATAGATCCAGTTCAAAAACTGTCTCGCCCTTATAAAAACGTATTAAACTAGTTCAATAATTACCATTGGCGCACCGTCACCGCGGCGTGGTCCAAGTTTCATAATGCGTGTGTAGCCACCTTGACGGTCTTGGTAACGAGGTGCGATGTCGCTAAACAATTTTTGAATCGCATCTTGACCTGTTTCTGTGTTTGCTACTTCTTTACGAACGAATGCCGCAGCTTGACGACGTGCATGCAAATCGCCACGTTTTCCTAATGTAATCATTTTTTCTACAACAGAACGCAATTCTTTTGCACGAGCTTCTGTTGTTTCAATTCGCTCATTAATGATTAAGTCTGTCACTAAATCACGAAGCAACGCCTTACGTTGAGAGCTTGTGCGTCCTAATTTTCTGTAAGACATGTGATGTCCCTCCTTTATTTCACTTTTAACATGAAAATGCCTAGTTAACCGAACGCTTAACTAGTCATCTTTACGTAAGCTTAATCCTAGCTCTTCTAACTTCGCTTTTACTTCTTCAAGCGACTTGCGGCCTAAGTTGCGCACTTTCATCATATCTTCTTCCGTTTTTTGCGCAAGTTCTTGCACTGTATTAATGCCAGCACGCTTTAAGCAGTTGTACGAACGAACAGAAAGATCAAGCTCTTCAATTGTCATCTCGAGCACTTTTTCTTTTTGATCTTCTTCTTTTTCGATCATGATTTCAGCGTGTTGCGCCTCATCTGTTAAATTCACAAAAATGTTTAAGTGCTCTGTTAAAATTTTTGCCCCTAGTGAGATTGCTTCTTTCGGGCCGATGCTACCATCTGTCCACACGTCGATCGTTAATTTGTCGTAGTTTGTCATTTGACCGACGCGCGTATTTTCGACTTGGTATGATACGCGCGATACCGGCGTATAAATGGAATCGATCGGGATAACACCTATCGGTTGATCCTCGCGCTTATTAGCATCAGCTGGCGTATACCCACGTCCGCGTTTTGCTGTCATTCTCATCCGTAAACGACCGTCTTTTGCTAATGTCGCAATATGAAGGTCCGGGTTGAGAATTTCTACATCGCTATCGTGAGTAATATCAGCAGCTGTAACGACTCCTTCACCCTGTACATCAATCTCAAGCGTCTTTTCTTCGTCCGAATAAATTTTTAGCGCTAGCTTTTTAATGTTTAAAATGATCGTTGTTACATCTTCCACGACGCCATCAATTGTTGAAAACTCGTGCAATACACCATCTATTTGAACAGATGTTACAGCGGCACCAGGGAGTGAGGATAACAGGATACGACGTAAGGAGTTACCCAAAGTTGTACCATATCCACGCTCAAGTGGTTCAACGACGAATTTGCCATATTTGGCATCCTCGCTGATTTCAACCGTTTCGATTTTCGGCTTTTCGATTTCCAGCATTCCTTTAACCCTCCTTCAAAACGTCGAAACCCCGATTAAACCGATGACAGCTCAATCGAAATTCCCCCATGAATAAGTTCCCGAATGTGCACAACAACTGTTTTTCATTTCCCTGTAAGAATGACTATATCCCATTATTGACACATACGCAAATTCTATACAGAGAAATTAAACACGACGACGTTTTGGCGGACGGCATCCGTTATGTGGAACCGGTGTAACATCTTTAATTGCTGTAATTTCTAATCCAGCCGCTTGAAGTGCACGAATTGCTGCTTCACGACCAGCACCCGGACCTTTTACGTTTACTTCAACAGTTTTCATGCCATGCTCCATTGATGCTTTTGCGGCAGCTTCTGCAGCCATTTGTGCAGCAAACGGAGTAGATTTACGAGAACCTTTGAAACCTAACGCACCTGCACTTGACCAAGAAATTGCATTTCCATGAACGTCTGTAATTGTGACGATTGTGTTGTTAAATGTCGAACGGATATGAGCGATACCAGATTCAATATTCTTTTTTACACGACGTTTACGCGTATTCGTTTTACGTGCCATTCGTTCATGAACCTCCTTTACTTAATTATTTTTTCTTATTCGCTACTGTACGACGTGGACCTTTACGTGTACGAGCATTGTTTTTCGTATTTTGGCCACGAACTGGCAATCCGCGACGATGACGAAGACCACGGTAGCAACCGATCTCCATTAAACGTTTAATATTTAAAGATACTTCACGACGAAGATCTCCTTCTACTTTTAAGCGATCTACGATTTCACGAATTTTACCTAATTCTTCTTCTGTTAAGTCGCGAACGCGAGTGTCTTCAGATACGCCAGCTTCTGCTAAGATTTTTTGTGCAGTTGCTTTACCGATTCCGTAAATGTATGTTAATGAAATGACTACACGTTTGTCACGAGGAATATCTACACCTGCAATACGTGCCATAATTTGTACACCTCCTCAAGTTTTATCCTTGTTTTTGCTTATGCTTTGGATTTTCACAAATAACCATAACTTTTCCGCGTCTGCGAATGACTTTGCATTTTTCGCAAATCGGTTTTACAGATGGTCTAACCTTCATGTGAACTTACCTCCTTGTTCGTGCGGAGTGTTATTTATATCGATACGTAATTCTTCCACGTGTTAAATCGTAAGGTGACAATTCAACTGTCACTTTATCACCTGGTAAAATGCGAATAAAATGCATGCGAATTTTACCTGAAACGTGAGCTAAAACGGTATGACCGTTTTCAAGTTCCACTCGGAACATCGCATTTGGCAACGTTTCAACGACTGTACCTTCCACTTCAATTACATCGTCTTTCGCCATTGAACGGCTCTCCCTTCTTTTTTGAAATGAGTAACATGTTCAACTAACACGACCAGTTTAAAGCTTACGATGCGCATCCGCAAAGAAGGTTAAAGCGTTCAAAGTGTTGTTAAAATTTCATATCCCGTCTCAGTAATAGCGATCGTATGCTCAAAATGAGCACATAGTTTGCCATCTACTGTGACGACCGTCCAATTATCTTCTAACGTGCGAACATAACGGGTTCCTGCATTCACCATCGGTTCAATGCATAGAACCATGCCTGGCTTTAACCGCGGCCCTTTATTTGGCGGACCGTAATGTGGGATTTGCGGATCTTCATGTAAGTCTTGACCAATTCCATGCCCAACATACTCACGCACAACGGAAAAGTTATGCGCCTCAACGTACGTTTGAATCCCATGAGAAATGTTCGTTAACCGTGCGCCAGGTTTGGCTTCTTCCAATCCGCGATACAATGACTGTTCTGTCACTTCTAACAGCTTTTTCGCCTCTTCGGAAATGGCTCCGACTGGATATGTCCAAGCCGAGTCGCCATGATATCCGTTATATTTTGCGCCAATATCGATGCTAATAATATCTCCTTCGCGAAGCACACGGTCTCCCGGAATGCCGTGAACGAGCTCTTCGTTTACTGATGTGCAAATGCTCCCACGGAATCCATTATATCCTTTAAACGAAGGAATTGCATCATGTTTACGAATGAACGTTTCCGCAATATGATCGAGCTCTCTTGTTGTTATGCCTGGCTCGATATATTTTTGTAGTTCTTGATGAGTTAAGGCAACAATTCGGCCAGCTTCACGCATAATTTCAATTTCGCGTGGGGTTTTGCAAATGATCATTATTGTAAGCCCCCAAGTAATTCACAAATGTCAGCAAACACTTGATCAATATGTTGTTGTCCATTAATATTGCGCAAATACCCTTTCGCTGCATAAAAATCAAGCAACGGTTGCGCTTGCTTCATATTGACTTCAAGGCGATTTGCTACTGTCGCTTCGTTATCATCTGCACGTTGATACAACTCGCCACCGCATTTGTCGCAAACGCCTGCTTTTGCTGGTGGATTGAACACGAGATGATACGTTGCGCCACATTCTTTACAAATGCGTCTACCTGTTAAACGTTCCATTAAAATGTTTTTATCTACTTCAATGTTAATGACATAATCAATGGAACGGTTTAATTGTTGAAGAAGCGTCTCCAACGCTTCAGCTTGAGCGACTGTTCGCGGAAATCCATCAAGCAAAAATCCGTTTTGGCAATCGTCTTTGCTTAATCTTTCACGAACAATGCCGATTGTCACTTCATCTGGAACAAGATCGCCGCGATCCATATATGATTTCGCCTGTAAACCGAGCTCTGTTCCTTCTTTCATCGCTGCTCGAAACATATCCCCAGTAGAAATATGAGGAATTTTGTATTTCTCAACAATTTTCTCTGCCTGCGTCCCTTTTCCAGCGCCCGGCAGTCCCATTAATACTAAATTCATCAATTTCTCCCCCTCAGCTCTATATGAGGTAGAGGGAATAAAATTCCCAACACCTCTTTTTATTTAATAAAGCCTTTATAATGGCGCTTCACTAATTGGCTTTCTAGCTGCTTCATCGTCTCTAGCGCAACACCGACGACGATCAGCAAGCTCGTTCCTCCAATTTGAGCAGAAGGCGGTAGTTTAGCGAACTCGATAAAGAAGACAGGAAGAACAGCGATTGCTGCTAAAAATAGAGCTCCGACGAAAGTTAATCGATATAAAACGCGTGTAATGAATTCTTGCGTGTTCTTTCCTGGACGAATGCCTGGAATGTAACCACCTTGCTTTTTCAAATTGTCCGCCATTTGTTCTGGATTGACTTGAACAAACGCATAAAAATACGTAAAGGCAACAATTAAAGCGACGTATATGATCATACCAACTGGTTGCGTGTAGTCAAAAACTTTCTTAATCCACAATGTTACATCATTCGAGCCGAAAAACGATGCAATCGTCGGTGGAGTAATAATAAACGACACCGCAAAAATAACCGGAATGACACCTGCCGGATTCACTTTTAACGGAATGTGTGTCGAATGACCACCTACTGGACTACGTCCTTCTAATCGCTTTGCATACTGAATCGGGATTTTTCGAAACGCTTGTTGCATATAAATAACGCCAACAATCACCGCAACAACAGCTAAAGCGACTAACAATACTGTAACGATGCGTAAAAACAGCTGATCGCCAGCATTTTCAAACTGTTGGACGTAAATTTGATTGAGCGTTGTCGGGATGCCTGATACAATTCCTGCGAAAATCAATACAGAAATACCGTTCCCAACACCTTTAGCTGTAATTTGCTCACCGAGCCACATTAAAAAAGATGTCCCTGCTGTTAAAACGAGCGCAATAAGCAAATATGTCGGAATGCCTGGATTTTTAATAAGTACGCCACCAGACATATTATGGAAACCATACGACATAGCGAACGCCTGGATAAATCCAAGCACAACCGTAAAGTAGCGAGTAAACTGAGCGAGTTTACGGCGGCCCACTTCTCCTTGTTTCGACCATTCCGTAAATTTAGGAACAACATCCATCTGCAATAATTGTACGATGATGGATGCCGTAATGTATGGCATGACGCCCATCGCAAAAATAGAAAAGTTTTTTAAGGCGCCGCCACCAAACGTGTTCAACACACCAAAAGCGTTGAACTGATCTTGCATTTTTAACACATCTGCATTTACGCCCGGCACGGGAATAAACGTACCGATGCGAAATACAATGAGCATAAGAAGGGTGAACATAATTTTTCTTCTTATATCACCCACGCGCATAAAATTGGAGATTGTTCGAAACATTAAATCACCTCAGTTGTACCGCCAGCAGCTTCGATCGCTTCTTTTGCAGAAGCAGAGAATTTATGAGCTTTCACTGTTAATTTTTTCGTAAGCTCACCGTCACCAAGAACTTTGATGCCTGCTTTTAATTTGCTTACTACGCCTGTTTCAAGCAATAATTCTGGTGTTACTTCCGTACCGTCTTCAAAGCGATTTAACACTTCAAGGTTAACGATCGCATATTCTTTACGATGAATGTTTGTAAAGCCGCGTTTTGGTAAACGACGGAATAAAGGTGTTTGACCACCTTCAAAGCCGATGCGTACACCGCCGCCAGAGCGAGCGTTTTGCCCTTTATGTCCTCTACCAGAAGTTTTTCCGTTACCAGAGCCGATACCACGACCAACACGGTTGCGTTCTTTACGGGAACCCGGTGCTGGTTGTAATTCATGTAGCTTCATGCCTAGGCACCTCCTTATTCTTCTAATTCTTTTACTGTTACAAGGTGAGAAACTTTATTAATCATTCCACGAATGGCTGGATTGTCGTTATGAACAACTGTTTGATGCAATTTTCGTAAACCTAATGTTTTAACCGTCACGCGTTGGTCTTGCGGACGACCGATTACGCTGCGAGTGAGGGTAATTGCTAATTTTTTCGCCATCATTTTTCCCTCCCTTATCCTAACAGTTCCTCAACTGTTTTACCGCGCAATTTCGCTACCTCTTCGGCACGTTTCAATTGCTTCAAACCGTCGATTGTTGCGCGCACCATGTTAATTGGTGTGTTGGAACCGATTGACTTCGATAAAATATCGCTAATACCTGCTAACTCTAATACCGCACGTGCAGGACCACCAGCGATAACTCCTGTACCTTCAGATGCTGGTTTTAAGATGATTTCACCTGCACCGAAATGTCCGATCACTTCGTGTGGAATTGTTGTACCAACGATCGGTACAGTAATTAAATTTTTCTTCGCATCTTCAATCGCTTTGCGAATTGCATCTGGAACTTCTTGAGCTTTTCCAGTTCCGAATCCGACATGACCGTTTTTGTCACCAACAACGACTAACGCAGCGAAACGGAAACGACGTCCACCTTTTACTACTTTAGCTACGCGGTTAACGGCAACAACGCGTTCTTCTAGTTCAAGTTTATTTGGATCAATGCGACGCATCTCTGTCCCTCCTTCTTAATTAGAATTGTAATCCAGCTTCACGAGCAGCGTCTGCAAGTGCTTTAACACGTCCATGATATAAATATCCGCCACGGTCAAATACAACCGATGTAATGCCTTTTTCAAGTGCACGTTTAGCAATTAATTCGCCCACTTTTTGAGCTGCTTCGACATTGCCTGTTGATTCTAAGTCGAATTCTTTATCTAAAGTTGACGCGCTAACAAGCGTCACTGCTTTCATATCGTCGATAATTTGCGCGTAAATGTGTTTGTTTGAACGGAACACATTTAAGCGTGGACGTTCCGCAGTTCCTACTACTTTGCGACGAACACGAGCGTGTCTTTTTTTGCGAACTGCATTTTTATCAAGCTTAGTGATCATTCGTGTCACTCCTTTCATTTACCTAAGCAGCATTATTTCTTACCTGTTTTACCTTCTTTACGACGTACAACTTCGCCTTCGTAACGAATACCTTTTCCTTTGTAAGGTTCTGGTGAACGAACGGCACGAATGTTTGCTGCTAATTCACCAACACGTTGTTTGTCCGCACCTTTAACGATAATTTTTGTTTGTGAAGGAACTTCGATTTCAAGTCCTTCTTCAGGTTCGATCTCAACAGGATGAGAGTATCCAACGCTCAATACAAGCTTTTTGCCTTGTTTTGTTGCACGGTAACCGACACCGACAAGCTCAAGTGCACGCTCATAGCCTTTTGAAACACCTTCAACCATGTTTGCAAGCAAGCTGCGAGTCGTTCCGTGAAGGGCACGATGATGTTTCTCATCGCTTGGACGCTCAACTGTTAAAACATTACCTTCTACTTTAATGACCATATCTGGATGGAACGTACGAGTAAGTTCACCTTTCGGACCTTTTACAGTAACTGTGTTACCGTCTAATGTAACTGTAACACCAGCTGGAATTTCCAATGGTTTTTTACCAACACGTGACATGTACTACACCTCCATTCGTTGCAAAATAATTACCAAATGTATGCTAACACTTCGCCGCCAGTACGTTTTTGACGTGCTTCTTTGTCAGTTAAAATACCTTGAGATGTTGAAAGAATTGCGATTCCTAAACCGTTCAATACGCGTGGTACTTCGTCAGCTTTTGCATATACGCGTAAACCAGGTTTGCTAATACGTTTAAGGCCTGTAATTACGCGCTCATTATTCGGACCGTACTTTAAGAAAATACGAAGAATACCTTGTTTGTTGTCTTCAATGTACTCGACATCACGAATGAAACCTTCACGCTTTAAAATTTCAGCGATTTCTTTTTTAATTTTTGAAGCAGGAACTTCAAGTTTCTCGTGACGCACCATGTTCGCATTACGAATGCGAGTAAGCATATCTGCAATTGGATCTGTCATCACCATTATGTTTTACCTCCTTCCCAACTCATGGGTTTATTACCAGCTTGCTTTTTTCACACCAGGAATTTGACCTTTATACGCTAATTCACGGAAACAAATACGGCAAAGTTTAAATTTGCGATATACAGAGTGTGGACGTCCACAACGTTCACAACGAGTGTACGCTTGCACTTTAAACTTTGGTGTGCGTTTTTGTTTCGCGATCATTGATTTTTTAGCCACGTTTTCGCCTCCCTCTTTTTACGAATGGGAATGATTATTTTTGGAATGGCATACCGAGCAATGCAAGTAATTCACGAGCTTCCTCGTCTGTTTTCGCAGTTGTAACGATCACGATATCCATACCGCGAACTTTGTTTACTTTATCGTAATCAATTTCAGGGAAAATTAATTGTTCTTTTACACCTAATGTGTAGTTTCCGCGTCCGTCGAATGATTTTTTAGAAACACCACGGAAGTCGCGAACACGCGGTAAAGAAACGGAAACGAGTTTATCAAAGAACTCGTACATACGCTCACCGCGAAGCGTTACTTTCGCACCGATTGGCATTCCTTCACGAAGGCGGAAGCCAGCGATTGATTTTTTCGCACGTGTAACAACTGGTTTTTGACCAGAAATTAACGCGAGTTCTTCCACTGCGTTATCTAACGCTTTTGCGTTTTGTACCGCATCACCAACACCCATGTTGATGACGATTTTTTCGATTTTCGGAACTTGCATCACAGATTTATAGTTAAACTTGCTCATCAGAGCAGGAACAACTTCTTTCAAATACTTTTCTTTAAGGCGGTTCATTTGAGTACCTCCCTTCCTCAGTCACTTCATTATTTGTCTAAAATTTCACCAGAACGTTTCGCATAGCGAACTTTTTTACCGTCAACTACTTTGTATCCAACACGAGTTGGTAATCCTGTTTTTGGATCAAGAGGCATTACGTTTGATACGTGGATTGGCGCCTCTTGGCTGATGATGCCGCCTTGTGGATTTGCTTGAGAAGGTTTTACGTGTTTTTTCACGATGTTTACACCTTCAACAAGCACTCGGTTTTTCTTTGGAAACGCAGCAAGAATAACGCCTTGTTTTCCTTTATCCTTACCAGAGATCACTTGTACTTTATCACCTTTTTTTACATGCATCTGAATCGCACCTCCTTAAAAGGCTTTTCCTTTTCATTAAATCACTTCTGGAGCTAAAGAAACGATTTTCATAAAGTCTTTTTCACGTAATTCGCGAGCAACTGGTCCGAAAATACGTGTACCACGTGGGCTCTTGTCATCACGAATGATTACGCAAGCATTTTCATCAAAACGGATGTAAGAACCGTCTGTACGGCGCACGCCACGTTTTGTACGAACGACAACCGCTTTAACAACTTGACCTTTTTTAACAACGCCACCTGGTGTTGCATCTTTAACTGTCGCCACAACGATGTCGCCAACGTTCGCATAACGACGACCAGAACCACCTAGCACTTTAATGACAAGCACTTCACGTGCACCAGAGTTATCAGCAACTTTCATACGAGTTTCTTGTTGAATCATTGACGAAACCTCCTTTCGGATTTGTATCCATCATCCCGAACAATATTAATTAAACGATAACAGCTTTTTCAACTACTTCAACAAGACGGAAACGTTTTGTCGCAGAAAGAGGACGTGTTTCCATAATTTTTACGATGTCGCCCACTTTTGCTACGTTGTTTTCGTCATGTGCTTTATATTTTTTCGAATACTTTACGCGCTTGCCGTAAAGAGGATGCTTTTTATAAGTTTCTACAAGAACCGTAATTGTTTTATCCATTTTATCGGAAACAACACGGCCGACGAGAACTTTACGATTGTTGCGTTCACTCATTGTGCGAACCTCCTCTCGATATCAATTATTTATTAGCAGCGATCTCTCTTTCGCGAATCACAGTTTTCATACGCGCAATCGCTTTGCGTACTTCACGAATACGAGCTGTATTCTCTAATTGACCTGTTGCCAATTGGAAGCGAAGGTTGAATAACTCTTCTTTCAACGCTTTAATTTTTTGTTCAATCTCGGCAGTGGTAAGTTCACGAATTTCTTTAGCTTTCATTTGATTCACCACCAATTTCTTCACGTTTTACGAATTTGCATTTGATTGGAAGTTTGTGAGAAGCAAGACGCAACGCTTCACGAGCTACTTCTTCAGAAACTCCCGCGATTTCAAACATCACTTTACCAGGTTTCACAACAGCTACCCAACCTTCAGGAGCACCTTTACCGGAACCCATGCGCACTTCAAGTGGTTTTGCTGTATATGGTTTTGAAGGGAAAATTTTAATCCATACTTTACCGCCACGTCTCATGTAACGAGTCATCGCACGACGAGCAGCCTCGATTTGACGGTTTGTGATCCATGCTGGCTCTAACGCTTGTAAGCCGTATTCACCAAAATGTACTTCTGTGCCGCCTTTCGCGCGACCTTTCATGCGACCGCGATGTTCACGACGATATTTTACGCGTTTTGGCATTAACATGATTAATTTCCTCCTTCCTCAGTTTTCTTTTTCGTAGGAAGGACCTCTCCACGATAAATCCATACTTTCACGCCGATTTTTCCGTATGTTGTGTCCGCTTCCGCTGTCGCGTAGTCGATGTCAGCGCGAAGAGTATGAAGTGGAACTGTTCCTTCGCTATAATGTTCTGAGCGAGCGATATCTGCTCCACCTAAACGACCAGATACCATTGTTTTAATTCCTTTTGCACCTGCGCGCATTGTGCGTTGGATTGCTTGTTTTTGCGCACGACGGAATGATACGCGGTTTTCAATTTGACGCGCGATATTTTCTGCAACAAGTTTTGCTTCTAAGTCTGGCTTTTTAATTTCAACAATGTTGATATGAACGCGTTTGCCAGTTAGTTCGTTTAACGCTTTACGAAGCGCTTCAACTTCAGATCCACCTTTACCGATAACCATTCCTGGTTTCGCTGTATGGATCGTAATGTTTACACGGTTTGCTGCACGCTCGATCTCAATGCGAGAAACAGCTGCATCGCTTAAGCGCTTTGTGAGGTATTCGCGAATTTTAAGATCTTCGTGTAAAAGGTCCGCGTAATCTTTTTCAGCGTACCATCTTGATTCCCAATCACGGATAATACCGATGCGAAGACCGATTGGATTTACCTTTTGACCCACTGATTATCCCTCCTTCTTTTCTGAAACGACGATCGTGATATGGCTTGTGCGTTTGTTAATTGCGCTCGCACGACCTTGTGCACGAGGACGGAAACGTTTCAATGTTGGTCCTTCGTTCACGTAAGCTTCCGTAACAACGAGCTTGTTAACGTCCATGTCATAGTTATGCTCTGCGTTTGCGACTGCAGATTTTAATACTTTCTCGATAATTGGAGAAGCAGCTTTTGGTGTATGGCGAAGAATCGCAACTGCTTCACTCACTTGCTTTCCTCGAATTAAATCAATGACTAAACGAGCTTTACGAGGAGCAATTCGAACCGTTCTAGCAACAGCTTTAGCTTGCATAAATGAAGCCTCCTCTCATATTAACGTTTTGTTTTCTTGTCATCAGCAGCGTGACCTTTGTATGTGCGCGTTGGCGCGAACTCACCGAGCTTATGACCGACCATGTCCTCTGTGATGTAAACTGGAACGTGCTTACGACCATCGTAAACAGCGATTGTGTGACCAATGAATTGTGGGAAAATTGTCGAACGACGAGACCATGTTTTGATCACTTGTTTTTGTCCAGTTTCATTCAATTTCTCGATTTTTTTCATTAAATGATCATCACAAAAAGGACCTTTTTTCAAGCTGCGACCCATAAGTGAACCTCCTTTCGTGATTGCTCTACGGTTCTTTTGAACCGTAGCTCAACCCCGTTATTTTTTACGACGACGTACGATAAATTTATCGGATTTATTTTTCTTCTTACGCGTTTTGAATCCAAGCGTTGGTTTACCCCATGGAGTCATTGGAGACTTACGTCCGATTGGTGCTTTACCTTCACCACCACCATGTGGGTGATCAACAGGGTTCATAACAGAACCGCGAACTGTTGGACGAATGCCTAACCAACGAGCGCGTCCAGCTTTACCGATGTTCACAAGCTCATGTTGTTCATTACCAACTTGACCAACTGTCGCGCGGCAAGTTGCTAAAATCATACGAACTTCACCTGAAGATAAACGAACAAGTACGTATTTACCTTCTTTACCAAGCACTTGTGCAGATGTACCTGCAGCACGTACTAATTGTCCGCCTTTACCAGGTTTTAATTCGATGTTATGAATAACTGTACCGACTGGAATGTTTGCTAAAGGTAATGCGTTACCTACTTTAATGTCCGCATCTGGACCTGACATAACTTCCATGCCAACTTGTAAGTTTTTCGGTGCGATGATGTAACGTTTTTCACCATCAGCGTAATGAATTAAAGCGATGTTCGCAGAACGGTTTGGATCGTATTCGATTGTAGCAACGCGTCCTGGAATGCCATCTTTATCGCGTTTGAAGTCAATAATACGATATTGACGTTTATGACCGCCACCTTGGTGACGAACAGTTAATTTACCTTGGTTGTTACGACCACCTTTTTTCTTTAAAGGCGCAAGCAACGATTTTTCCGGCTTATCTGTTGTAAGCTCAGAGAAGTCTAAAACCGTCATACCACGACGACCGTTAGACGTTGGCTTATATTTTTTAATCGCCATGTCCGTTTCCCTCCTTCACTTTTAAACTTATACTTCAAATAGTTCGATTTCTTTGCTGTCTGGCGTTAACGTAACAATCGCTTTGCGGCGGCGGTTTGTTAATCCGCTATAACGACCAACACGTTTGAACTTTCCTTTATAGTTCATAATGTTGACCTTCGCTACTTTCACGCCGAAGATCGCTTCGATCGCGTCTTTTACTTCTGTTTTGTTCGCTTTCACATCAACTTCGAACGTATATTTTTTCTCAGCCATTAACTCTGTTGAACGTTCAGTAATGACGGGGCGCTTAATAATATCGCGAGGATCTTTCATTATGCAAGCACCTCCTCTACTTTTTCCACAGCAGCTTTCGTAATGACAAGCTTGTCGTGGTTGAGTACATCAAGAACGTTAATTCCGCTTACTGTCACAACTGTTACTCCTGGAATGTTGCGAGCTGAAAGAATGACGTTCTCATTCGCATCTGCTGTTACAATTAACGCTTTGCGATCAACAGAAAGGTTGTTTAAGATTTTAACCATTTCTTTTGTTTTTGGTGCTTCAAGCGTTAAGTTATCTAATACAACGATGTTGTTTTCAAGCACCTTTGAAGATAATGCTGATTTAATTGCTAAGCGACGAACTTTTTTCGGAAGTTTGTAGCTGTAGCTGCGCGGAACTGGACCGAATACAATACCACCGCCACGCCATTGTGGAGAACGGATCGATCCTTGACGAGCGCGTCCAGTACCTTTTTGACGCCATGGTTTACGGCCACCGCCGCTTACTTCTGCACGATTTTTTGTTTTATGAGTTCCTTGACGCAAGGAAGCACGTTGCATAATTACCGCTTCAAATAACACATGTTTGTTCGGTTCAATACCAAATACGGCATCGTTTAATTCGATTTCGCCGATGTTTTCTCCGTTTTGGTTATACAATGCTACTTTTGGCATTGGGTATTTCCTCCTTTCTTAAAGAAATTATTTCGCTTTAACCGCGCTTTTAATAATAACAAGCCCTTTGTTTGGACCTGGTACGTTTCCTTTAATTAAGATTAAGTTGCGTTCTGGATCTACTTTCACAACTTTTAAGTTTTGTACTGTTACACGCTCGCCACCCATGCGACCTGGAAGCTCTTTTGATTTAAATACACGGTTTGGAGCGATTGGACCCATTGAACCAGGACGACGATGGTAACGAGAACCGTGAGCCATTGGTCCACGAGATTGTCCATGGCGCTTAATTACACCTTGGAAACCTTTACCTTTTGACGTACCTGTTACGTCAACGATTTCACCTTCGTTGAAAATGTCCACTTTTACTTCTTGACCTACTTCATATTCTGCAAGATTCACACCACGAATTTCACGAATGAAGCGCTTAGGTGTGGTGTTTGCCTTCGCAGCATGACCTTTTTGAGGTTTGTTCGCTAACTTCTCACGCAAATCTTCGAAACCTAATTGAATCGCTTCGTAACCGTCGTTTTCAACTGTTTTCTTTTGAAGAACTACGTTCGGAGTAGCTTGAATGACCGTTACAGGAATAAGATCTCCGTTTTCAGCGAACACTTGAGTCATGCCGATTTTTCTTCCTAAGATTCCTTTCATCTTTCACACCTCCTATATCGCAATTACAACTTGATTTCAATATCGACACCAGACGGTAAGTCTAAACGCATTAAAGAATCTACTGTTTGTGGAGTCGGATTGACGATGTCAATTAAGCGTTTATGTGTGCGCATTTCGAACTGTTCACGAGAATCTTTGTATTTATGAACCGCACGTAAGATCGTGTACACCGTTCTTTCAGTTGGTAACGGAATCGGTCCAGATACAGTTGCGCCTGAACGCTTTGCAGTTTCCACAATTTTCTCAGCAGATTGATCAAGAATTCGATGATCATACGCTTTTAAACGAATACGAATTTTTTCTTTTGCCATTATTTTCCCTCCTTCTTCGCCTATTTTCAAAATAGACATTCTCCATGGAAATTTCCTTCACACTCGCCATGGCAAAGCGGCCGGGTGTGTCAGCAACCTTCCACTTCATCGCAGTCAAAGACCAACGTTTATTATTATATATAAATTTCATGGCCAATGCAAGCTTTTTATTTCTTTTCTCAACAAACTGCCTTTCCCATTATACATATTTCACAACTGATTTTCAATGGAACAAAAAAATAAGTGGTCTAGCTTGTCGCTAGACCACGTTCATCCATTACTCGATGATTTCAGATACAGAACCTGCACCTACTGTACGTCCACCTTCACGGATCGAGAATTTTGTACCTTCTTCGATCGCGATTGGAGCGATTAATTCTACTGTCATTTCGATGTTGTCGCCAGGCATAACCATCTCAACGCCTTCTGGAAGTTGGATGATACCTGTTACGTCCGTTGTACGGAAGTAGAATTGTGGACGGTAGTTAGAGAAGAATGGAGTATGACGTCCACCTTCTTCTTTTGTTAATACGTAAACTTGTGCTTTAAATTTTGTGTGTGGAGTGATTGTTCCTGGTTTCGCTAATACTTGACCGCGTTGTACTTCGTCACGAGAAACACCGCGAAGAAGCGCACCGATGTTGTCACCAGCTTCAGCTTGGTCAAGAAGCTTACGGAACATTTCAACACCTGTAACAGTTGTTGCTTTTGGCTCTTCAGAAAGACCGATGATTTCTACTTGGTCACCAACTTTTAAGATACCGCGCTCAACGCGACCTGTAGCAACTGTACCACGACCAGTGATTGAGAATACGTCCTCAACTGGCATCATGAATGGTTTGTCGATTTCGCGTTGTGGAGTTGGGATGTACTCATCAACAGCGTTCATAAGCTCGATGATTTTTTCTTCCCAAGCTGGATCTCCCTCAAGCGCTTTTAACGCAGAACCTTTAATTACAGGAACTTCGTCTCCAGGGAAGTCGTATTCAGATAATAGATCGCGAACTTCCATTTCAACAAGCTCTAAAAGCTCTTCGTCGTCTACCATGTCGCATTTGTTTAAGAATACAACGATGTAAGGTACGCCTACTTGGCGAGAAAGAAGAATGTGCTCACGAGTTTGTGGCATTGGACCGTCAGCAGCAGATACAACAAGGATCGCGCCGTCCATTTGCGCAGCACCTGTGATCATGTTTTTCACGTAGTCAGCGTGACCTGGGCAGTCAACGTGTGCATAGTGACGGTTGTCAGTTTCATACTCAACGTGTGCAGTTGAGATTGTAATTCCGCGCTCACGCTCTTCTGGAGCAGCGTCGATTTGATCATACGCGCGTGCTTCTGCTTTACCTTGTTTCGCAAGAACTGTTGTGATTGCAGCTGTTAAAGTTGTTTTACCGTGGTCAACGTGGCCGATTGTACCAATGTTGACGTGTGGTTTCGTGCGTTCGAATTTCGCTTTAGCCATTATAATATCCTCCTTAGTGTTTTTTTATAAGTATAGAATGCTCGGAAGTGAAGGTGCACAGGCACGTCCACTTCCAAGTCTTACATAAGTATTTATACTTGAACAATGCTAGAAAATCAATTATTCACCTTTATTTTTTTTGATGATTTCCTCAGCAATGCTCTTCGGAACTTCTTCATAATGGTCAAATACCATTGTGAACGTTCCGCGACCTTGTGTATTTGAACGCAATGAAGTTGCGTATCCAAACATTTCGGAAAGTGGAACCATCGCGCGAACAACTTGTGCGTTACCGCGAGCTTCCATACCTTCGACGCGACCGCGACGAGAAGTGATGTCACCCATGATGTCACCTAAATATTCTTCAGGGACGATGACTTCTACTTTCATGATTGGCTCAAGCAATACAGGGTCACATTTTGCTGCTGCGTTTTTCAACGCCATTGAAGCAGCGATTTTGAACGCCATTTCGCTTGAGTCAACATCGTGGTAAGAACCGTCGAATAGCTTCGCTTTAATGTCGACAACTGGATATCCAGCAAGGACACCGTTTTGCATAGCATCTTCAAGACCCGCTTGGATTGCAGGGATATATTCTCTCGGAACAACCCCACCGACGATCGCATTTTCGAATTCGAAGCCTTTTCCTTCTTCGTTTGGCGAGAACTCGATCCAAACGTGACCATATTGACCGCGACCACCAGACTGGCGCACAAATTTACCTTCAACTTGTGCAGACTTACGGAATGTTTCGCGGTACGCAACTTGCGGAGCACCAACGTTTGCTTCGACTTTGAATTCGCGACGCATACGGTCAACGATAATATCAAGGTGAAGCTCACCCATACCTGCAATGATTGTTTGACCTGTTTCTTGGTCTGTCCACGCACGGAATGTTGGGTCTTCTTCTTGAAGTTTTTGTAACGCTGTGCTCATCTTGTCTTGGTCAGCTTTTGACTTCGGTTCGATTGCGATTTGAATAACTGGTTCTGGGAATTGCATAGACTCCAAGATTACTGGGTCTTTTTCATCACACAAAGTATCACCAGTTGTTGTATCTTTTAAACCTACAGCTGCCGCAATGTCACCCGCATAAACTTGTGCAATCTCTTCGCGGTGGTTTGCGTGCATTTGTAGAATACGACCGATACGTTCACGCTTACGTTTTGTTGAGTTCAACACGTAAGAACCAGAGTTTAATGTACCTGAGTATACACGGAAGAACGTCAACTTACCAACGTAAGGGTCTGTCATAATTTTGAACGCTAACGCTGCAAACGGAGCATCGTCACGCGCTTCACGAACTGTTTCTTCTTCTGTATCAGGAACAGTTCCTTTGATCGCAGGAATGTCGACTGGAGATGGTAAGTAGTCAACAACTCCATCAAGCATTAATTGGACACCTTTGTTTTTAAATGCAGAACCACAGAATACAGGGAAGAATTGAACAGAAACTGTCGCTTTACGAATGGCAGCTTTTAATTCTTCTTTCGTAATTTCTTCCCCTTCTAAATACTTCATCATTAATTCTTCATCAAGTTCTGCAACCGCTTCGATTAACTTACCGCGATATTCTTCTGCCATATCACGATAGTCTTCAGGAATCTCGATGCGCTCGATATTTTTTCCTAATTCATCGTGATAATGATATGCGCACATTTCAACAAGGTCGATGATACCTGTGAATTGATCTTCTGCTCCAATCGGTAATTGAACAGGGTGCGCATTCGCTTGTAAACGATCATGAAGCGTTTTAACAGAGTATAAGAAATCTGCGCCAATCTTGTCCATTTTGTTAACGAAAACGATACGTGGAACGCCGTATGTAGTCGCTTGGCGCCATACTGTTTCTGTTTGCGGCTCTACGCCTGATTGTGCGTCTAATACCGCAACTGCACCGTCTAATACACGCAATGAACGCTCAACTTCTACCGTGAAGTCGACGTGTCCAGGTGTATCGATGATGTTAATGCGATGGCCCTTCCATTGAGCAGTTGTCGCCGCAGATGTAATTGTAATTCCGCGTTCTTGTTCTTGCTCCATCCAGTCCATCGTTGCTGCGCCCTCATGAACTTCACCGATTTTATGAACGCGTCCTGTGTAGAAAAGGATACGCTCTGTCGTTGTTGTTTTACCGGCGTCAATATGGGCCATAATTCCAATATTGCGAGTGTTTTCCAAGGAGAACTGTCTTGCCATATGGATTTTTTCTCCTTCCTTAAATGAAGTATCGTAATTTTATTTGCATATAGGAATATAGGCGAATGAGCGATGGGCATGCTTTTTTATTTTCAACCGCATCGCTCTCACCTATTCTTAATTTAACGAAAAAATTACCAACGATAGTGTGCAAACGCTTTGTTTGCTTCTGCCATTTTGTGTGTATCTTCGCGTTTCTTCACAGCTGCACCTGTGTTGTTTGCAGCATCCATGATTTCGTTCGCTAAACGCTCTTCCATCGTTTTTTCTCCACGAAGACGAGCGTAGTTAACGAGCCAACGAAGACCTAATGTTGTACGGCGCTCTGGGCGCACCTCAACAGGAACTTGATAGTTTGCACCACCAACACGGCGCGCGCGAACTTCAAGAACTGGCATAACGTTTTTCAACGCTTGCTCGAACACTTCCATTGGATCTTTACCTGTGCGCTCACGAATGATATCGAACGCTGTGTAAAGAATTTTTTGCGCTTTACCTTTTTTACCGTCAATCATGATTTTATTGATTAAACGTGTAACTAGCTTTGAATTGTAAATTGGATCTGGTAACACATCTCGTTTAGGAACCGGACCTTTACGTGGCATAGTTTTTCCTCCTTTCAGTAAAAATCAGCGAAAAATGATACATGTTATTTCTTAGCTGCTTTTGGTTTTTTCGCACCGTATTTTGAACGACCTTGCATACGGTTCGCTACACCTGCAGTATCTAAAGCACCGCGAACGATGTGGTAACGTACCCCTGGTAAGTCTTTTACACGTCCACCGCGAATTAATACAACGCTGTGTTCTTGTAAGTTATGACCGATACCTGGGATGTAAGCAGTTACCTCGATACCGTTAGATAAACGTACACGGGCATATTTACGAAGCGCAGAGTTTGGCTTCTTTGGTGTCATTGTACCTACACGTGTACATACTCCACGTTTTTGCGGAGAGTAAACAGTTGTTTGAACTTTTTTGAAGCTGTTATACCCTTTATTTAACGCAGGTGATTTAGATTTCACTACCTTTTTTGTACGACCTTTGCGTACAAGCTGGTTAATTGTAGGCATGGTAAATTTCCTCCCTTCACAATTAAATTCAAGCCCACACATCCAGGTGGCTCATTTTTATGCAAAAACAAAGTTTTTGTAGTAAACCCACAAAAACAGTTTTTAACGAATGATCGCAACAGCCGCTGCTCCTACATCGATTTTGCATGCTTTCCCGAGCTTTTTCATCGAGTCCACTTTATAAACAGGCACATTCGCTACATTCGCAGCTTCCAGCACTTTGTCAATGATCGCTTTATCCGCATCTTCTGCGATCACAAGTTCATGTACCTTCCCATCTTTCAGAGCTCGTACTGTTTGTTTTGTTCCTACAATAATTTGTTTAGCCTGTGCGACTTTTTCATAAGACATGTAACATATCCTCCAAAGTGACAGGTTTTCGGAACACCTTTATTATGCTATCACTTTCTAAGAGCTGTGTCAACTATATTTTTTCAACCTATTGCTAGCGTCATTGGCTAGCAATAGGTTGATCATTATTTTGTTGTAACAGCATCTTCATCTTTTTTCGTTTTAATGACTGGTTTTACTTTGCGATAGCGTGCCATTCCTGTTCCTGCCGGCACAAGTTTACCAATGATGACGTTCTCTTTTAATCCAAGCAATTCGTCGCGTTTTCCTTTGATCGCTGCATCTGTTAAGACGCGTGTCGTTTCTTGGAATGATGCCGCAGACAAGAATGAGTCTGTTTCAAGCGACGCTTTTGTAATTCCGAGTAATACTGGGCGAGCTGTTGCCGGACGTTTCCCTTCCATCAACACTTTCGCATTTGCATCCGTAAATTGATGAATATCGAGCAACGTTCCAGGTAATAAGTCCGTATCGCCTGCGTCAATGACGCGAACTTTTCGAAGCATTTGGCGAACCATCACTTCGATATGTTTATCGCTAATTTCTACCCCTTGCATGCGGTATACTTTTTGCACTTCACGCAACAAGTACTCTTGAACAGCATTCATATCTTTGACTCTCAATAGTTCTTTCGGGTCGATCGAACCTTCTGTTAGTTCTTGACCGCGTTCAACTTTCTGTCCTTCTTGTACTTTGAGACGTGCGCTATAAGGGGCTGTATACGTACGTGTCTCGACTTCGCCTTGAATGACGAGCTCACGTTGACGATCGCGCGTTTCATTAATAGCCACAACAACGCCATCAATTTCTGAAATGACCGCTTGCCCTTTCGGATTACGCGCCTCAAACAATTCTTGTACGCGCGGTAAACCTTGTGTAATATCGTCTCCTGCTACCCCACCTGTATGGAACGTACGCATTGTCAGCTGTGTACCTGGCTCACCGATCGATTGTGCCGCGATAATACCAACCGCTTCACCAACTTCAACTTCCGCACCAGTTGCCAAGTTGCGTCCGTAACATTTTTTACATACACCATGACGTGTGTTACATGTAAATGCCGAACGAATCCACACTTCTTCAATGCCAGCTTTTACAATAGCATTTGCGATATCTTCTGTAATCATTTCGTTTTCACGCACAAGCACTTCGCCTGTTTCCGGATGTTTCACCGTTTTGCGTGCGTAACGTCCAACGAGACGCTCTTCAAGTTTCACAATCACTTCTGTACCGTCTTTTAACGCACGAATTAACGTACCGCGGTCTGTACCGCAATCGTCTTCACGAATAATGACATCTTGTGCAACGTCAACGAGACGACGTGTTAAATAACCAGAGTCAGCTGTTTTTAACGCCGTATCGGCAAGACCTTTACGCGCCCCGTGAGTCGAAATAAAGTACTCAAGTACCGTTAATCCTTCACGGAACGAAGATTTAATTGGAAGCTCGATAATACGCCCTGCTGGGTTCGCCATTAATCCGCGCATACCTGCAAGCTGCGTAAAGTTCGATGCGTTACCGCGGGCTCCCGAGTCACTCATCATGAAAATTGGATTTCGCTTATCAAGCGATTCCATTAAGCGGCCTTGAATTTTATCTTTTGCCGCACTCCAAATCGAAATGACACGTTCATAACGCTCTTCATCCGTAATTAAACCGCGTCTAAATTGTTTTAATACCGTATCAACTTTCGCTTGCGCTTCTTCTAAAATTTCTTGTTTTTCCGGCAAGACGACAATATCAGCTACACCGATGGTGATACCTGCTTTTGTTGAGTATTTAAAGCCAAGATCTTTCATACGGTCAAGCATTTTAGACGTTTCTGTAATTTTGAAACGTTTAAATACTTCCGCAATGATGTTACCAAGAATTTTCTTCTTAAACGGCGGAACGAGTTCGCGTTTGCGAATTTCTTCTTTCACGTTCACACCTTTATCAAGGAAATATTTATCTGGTGTTCGTTCTTCAATGTTTTCTTGCGTCGGTTCATTAATATATGGGAATGACTTCGGCAAAATTTCATTGAAGATTAACTTTCCGACAGTCGTTACAAGCAACTTATTATTTTGTTCTTCTGTAAACGTTTCGTTTTTCAGCGAACCTGCATGAACCGCAATACGTGTATGCAGATGAACATAACCGTTATGGTAAGCCAGCAACGCCTCATCCGTATCTTTAAACACCATTCCTTCGCCGACTGCACCTTCACGTTCCATCGTTAAATAGTAGTTTCCTAAAACCATGTCTTGCGAAGGAGTAACAACTGGTTTTCCGTCTTTCGGGTTTAAAATATTTTGCGCCGCAAGCATAAGTAGACGTGCCTCAGCTTGTGCCTCTGCCGAAAGCGGT
Organism: Anoxybacillus sp. MB8; assembly: GCF_011006755.1. Taxonomy (NCBI): domain Bacteria; kingdom Bacillati; phylum Bacillota; class Bacilli; order Caryophanales; family Anoxybacillaceae; genus Anoxybacillus; species Anoxybacillus sp. MB8. Next base: position 24,644 of record NZ_RXXX01000015.1, on the reverse strand, counting down.
ACGTGCACAGCCATTTGGTCGCCGTCAAAGTCTGCGTTATAAGCAGTACATACAAGCGGATGCAAGCGGATTGCACGACCTTCTACAAGCGTCGGCTCAAACGCTTGAATACCAAGACGGTGAAGCGTTGGTGCACGGTTTAATAGCACTGGATGTTCTTTAATGACAGACTCTAAAACATCCCAAACTTCTGGGTGAACGCGCTCAATTTTCCGCTTCGCGCTTTTAATGTTGTGCGCTAAGCCACGTTCTACTAATTCTTTCATAACAAACGGCTTAAACAATTCAAGCGCCATTTCTTTTGGCAAGCCGCATTGATACATTTTTAAGTTCGGGCCGACAACAATTACCGAACGACCAGAATAGTCAACGCGCTTACCGAGCAAGTTTTGACGGAAACGACCTTGCTTTCCTTTTAACATATGAGAAAGCGATTTAAGCGGACGGTTTCCTGGTCCTGTGACCGGGCGGCCACGACGACCGTTATCAATTAGCGCATCAACCGCTTCTTGAAGCATTCGTTTTTCGTTTTGAACAATAATGTTCGGCGCTCCAAGGTCTAATAGACGCTTTAAACGGTTGTTTCGGTTAATAACTCGACGATATAAGTCGTTTAAGTCAGATGTTGCAAAACGTCCGCCATCTAACTGTACCATCGGGCGCAACTCCGGTGGAATAACCGGAAGCACATCTAACACCATCCACGATGGGTCGTTACCAGAGTTCCGGAACGCTTCGAGCACTTCGAGACGTTTAATCGTGCGAGCACGACGTTGTCCTTGTGCTGTTTTTAGCTCTTCTTTTAACGTCTCTACTTCTTTTTCAAGATCGATATCTTGTAACAATTTTTTAATTGCCTCTGCACCCATTGAAGCTTGGAATGAATTTCCATACTTCTCGCGATATGCACGATACTCTTTTTCAGAAAGCAATTGTTTCTTTTCTAATGGCGTATCGCCTGGATCGGTCACGACGTAAGATGCAAAGTAAATGACTTCTTCTAGCGCACGAGGGGACATGTCTAAGACAAGTCCCATGCGGCTAGGAATTCCTTTAAAGTACCAAATATGTGAAACAGGGGCTGCTAGTTCAATATGACCCATGCGCTCACGGCGAACTTTTGCACGTGTCACTTCAACACCGCATCGGTCACAAACGACACCTTTATAACGAACGCGCTTATATTTTCCGCAATGACATTCCCAGTCTTTTGTCGGACCAAAAATGCGTTCGCAAAACAGACCATCTTTTTCAGGTTTTAATGTTCGATAGTTAATCGTTTCTGGTTTTTTAACTTCACCATACGACCAAGAACGAATTTTCTCGGGTGAAGCGAGTCCGATCTTCATATATTCAAACTTATTTACATCTAACAAGGGGCCTACCTCCCTTTTAATATCCAGGTTTTACCCTTATGTCCAAACGCTATTCTTTTACAACAACGCCTTCATCTTCTTTGGCTGACTCATCTGTAGGTGGGATGATGTCAACTGGTTGCACGTCATCATCTTCCCCGAAGTTTTCCATGCTAATTTCTTTTTCATCGCTTGATAATACTGTTACGTCCATACCTAAGCTTTGCAGCTCTTTAATTAATACTTTGAAAGATTCAGGAACGCCTGGTTCTGGAACGTTTTCACCTTTCACGATCGCTTCGTACGTTTTCACACGACCAACGACGTCGTCTGATTTGACAGTTAAAATTTCTTGCAACGTGTAAGCTGCACCGTATGCCTCAAGCGCCCATACTTCCATCTCACCGAAACGCTGACCACCAAACTGCGCTTTTCCACCGAGCGGTTGTTGTGTAACAAGTGAATATGGACCTGTCGAGCGAGCATGTAACTTATCGTCAACCATGTGCGCGAGCTTAATCATATACATAATACCGACAGAAACACGATTATCAAACGGCTCTCCTGTCCGTCCGTCATATAAAACTGTTTTCGCATCGCGCGCCATTCCTGCCTCTTCTAACGTTGCCCATACATCTTCTTCGCGAGCGCCGTCAAATACAGGTGAAGCGACATGAAGGCCTAGCTTTCTCGCCGCCATTCCGAGATGCAACTCGAGCACTTGCCCGATATTCATACGCGAAGGTACGCCTAGCGGGTTTAACATGATATCAACCGGTGTACCATCTGGTAAAAACGGCATGTCTTCTTCAGGTAAAATGCGCGAAATAACACCTTTATTTCCGTGGCGACCTGCCATTTTGTCACCTTCAGAAATTTTCCGTTTTTGTACAATGTACACACGAACAAGCTGATTCACGCCCGGCGGCAACTCATCGCCATCTTCGCGAGTAAACACTTTAACATCAAGAACGATTCCGCCTCCACCGTGCGGTACGCGTAAAGATGTATCTCGAACTTCACGCGCCTTCTCACCGAAAATCGCATGAAGTAACCGTTCTTCAGCTGTTAATTCCGTAACCCCTTTTGGTGTTACTTTTCCAACGAGTAAGTCGCCATCTTTTACTTCCGCACCGATGCGTACAATTCCGCGTTCATCTAGGTTGCGAAGCGCATCTTCACCGACGTTTGGAATATCGCGCGTAATTTCTTCTGGACCGAGCTTCGTATCGCGCGCTTCAGATTCGTATTCCTCAATATGAATGGACGTATATACATCGTCTTTAACGAGACGCTCGCTCATAATAATCGCGTCTTCGTAGTTGTATCCATCCCATGTCATAAACGCAACAAGCACGTTGCGACCAAGCGCTAATTCACCTTTTTCCATCGATGGACCGTCGGCTAAAATTTCACCTTTCTCCACGATATCTCCTGCTTTAACGATCGGGCGTTGGTTGTAGCACGTTCCTTGGTTTGAACGAACAAACTTCAACAGACGATATTTATCTAAGTCACCTTTGACTTCTTTTCCATCGACTTCGATTAAACGTCGTACCCAAATTTCTTTCGCTTCAACTCGCTCAACGATTCCGCGATGTTTACAAATAACCGCTGCTCCAGAATCTTTTGCTGCGACATACTCCATTCCTGTACCAACGATTGGCGCCTCCGGCTGCATAAGCGGAACAGCTTGGCGTTGCATGTTCGCACCCATAAGCGCACGGTTCGAGTCATCGTTTTCTAAAAACGGAATGCACGCTGTCGCTACCGACACAACTTGTTTTGGAGAAACGTCTACATAATCCACACGATCGCGCTTAACAACGATATTTTCGCCACGGAAGCGAGCAACAACGTTTTCTTCTAAAAATGTTCCATCTTCCGCAATCGGAACGTTCGCTTGGGCAACGACGTAATTATCTTCCTCATCCGCCGTTAAATAGTCAATTTGATTCGTTACTTTCCCTGTTTCAGGATCGACTCGGCGATAAGGAGTTTCAATAAAACCAAACTTATTCACTTTCGCATATGTGGAAAGCGAGTTAATTAATCCGATGTTCGGACCTTCTGGCGTTTCAATCGGACACATGCGTCCATAGTGCGAGTAGTGAACGTCACGCACTTCAAAGCCTGCGCGTTCACGCGTTAAACCACCTGGTCCAAGGGCAGAAAGACGACGTTTATGTGTCAATTCTGCAAGTGGGTTTGTTTGGTCCATGAATTGCGATAACTGCGAGCTTCCGAAAAACTCTTTAATAGCCGCAATGACTGGGCGAATATTAATGAGTTGCTGTGGTGTAATTGTGTTTGTATCTTGAATGGACATCCGTTCACGAACAACGCGCTCCATGCGCGAAAGACCAATTCGGAACTGATTTTGTAGCAACTCTCCAACAGAACGAAGTCGACGATTTCCTAAATGGTCGATATCGTCTGTATCACCGACTCCATGCAATAAGTTAAAGAAGTAGCTAATAGATGCAATAATATCTGCAGGTGTAATATGTTTCACTGTTTCTGGGATATACCCGTTACTAATGACCGTGATGACTTTTTCGCCATCTGGATCGTTTGGAGCATAAATTTTGATTGCTTGCAAAGCAAACTCATCTTCGACAACGCCCCCAAGCGGTTGGTATTTACGTATACCGATTCCTTTTTCAAGCTCAGGTAAAATGCGGTCGAGCGTTCTACGATCGAGAACTGTTCCTTTTTCAGCAATCACTTCACCCGTTTCCGGATGAACGAGTGTTTCTGCTAAACGTTGACCAAACAAACGGTTTTTAATATGGAGCTTTTTGTTAATTTTATAACGACCAACACTTGCGAGATCATATCGTTTTGGATCAAAGAAACGAGAGATGAGCAAGCTTTTTGCGTTTTCAACGGTAGGCGGCTCCCCTGGACGTAACCGTTCATAAATTTCAAGCAACGCTTTTTCTGTACTTTCTGTATTGTCTTTTTCTAACGTATTACGAATATACTCGTTATCACCAAGCAAATCGACAATCTCTTGGTCTGAGCCAAAACCTAACGCCCGCAATAACACGGTTACAGGCAACTTACGCGTACGATCAATGCGAACGTACACAACGTCTTTTGCGTCTGTTTCGTATTCGAGCCATGCACCGCGGTTTGGAATGACGGTTGCTGTAAAGCCACGTTTTCCGTTTTTATCTACTTTTCCGCTGTAATATACGCTCGGTGAACGAACAAGCTGGGAAACGATAACACGTTCAGCACCATTAATAATGAATGTGCCCGTTTCTGTCATTAATGGGAAGTCTCCCATAAATACATCTTGTTCTTTGACTTCACCTGTTTCTTTATTGATTAGGCGTACTTTAACTCGAAGCGGTGCTGCGTATGTAACATCGCGTTCTTTTGACTCTTCGACAGAGTACTTCGGTTCTCCTAAGCTGTAATCAATAAATTCTAGTGACAAATTTCCTGTAAAATCTTCGATCGGTGAAATATCTTGGAACATTTCACGCAATCCTTCGTCGAGAAACCACTGATAAGAAGAAGTTTGAATTTCAATCAAATTTGGTAGTTCCAACACTTCACTAATGCGCGCATAACTTCTTCGTTGGCGGTGTCGTCCGTATTGAACTAGTTGACCTGTCAACTGATTCACCCCTCAAATCAAACATTAATAACTTGTCATCAGACAAAAAAGAAATGGTTTCTTATAAGAAAACCACATGTTTGACCTATTATATATTTTATAAGTTTTTCCTCTAAACCTAAAATTATACATACATACACAGCATACGTAAACTAAAAAAAATACACATTTAGCATTTTATAATGGTATCATACACAAAATTAGGCGTCAAGCTTTTTGTGCCCGAATAATAAAGTAACCTTTTTTCTTTTCAACGACATCAACTTGATCAAAAATCGTTTTTAACTTTTCTAAAGCAGATGGAGCACCTTGTTTTTTTTGAATGACGACCCATAGTTGCCCACCAGGAAGCAAGTAGTTCGCACTTTGCTCAAAAATTGAATGGACGACTGCTTTCCCTGCACGAATTGGCGGGTTTGTAACAATCGCAGCAAACGCCCCTTCTACTTCGTCAAATAAGTTACTTGTGTAAATTTGGGCATTTTCAATACCATTTTGCTGTTTATTTTTCTCAGCCAACTCAATTGCTCGCTCATTTACATCGATCATATGCACAGTTCGATACGGAAAATCTTTGGCTAGTGCCAAACCGATTGGTCCATATCCACAACCAACATCCAGAATATTTCCACGCACATCTGGCTCCATAAATGTTTCAATTAGTAACCGCGAACCAAAGTCGACTTCTTTTTTCGAAAATACACCTTGATCGACTGTAAATAAAAACTGATGACCTCGCAACATATACGTCCATTGAAACGGCTTACTTTCTACAGTTGGCCGTTCCGTATAGTAGTGATCACCCATTATATTCACCTCTCTCCCTCATTGTAAACGAACGCACATAAAAACACAAAGAAGCCCGCTACTACGAGCGAGCTTCTTCACATCATTACTTGATTTCAACTTTCGCGCCAGCTTCTTCAAGTTTCGCTTTAATTTCTTCAGCTTCTTCTTTAGAAACGCCTTCTTTAACTGGCTTTGGAGTGTTGTCTACTAAGTCTTTTGCTTCTTTTAAGCCAAGACCAGTAAGTTCGCGCACAACTTTGATAACTTTGATTTTTTGTGCTCCGCCATCTGCAAGGATAACGTCGAATTCAGTTTTTTCTTCAGCAGCAGCACCAGCAGCGGCACCGCCAGCAACTACTACAGGAGCAGCAGCAGTTACACCAAATTCTTCTTCGATTGCTTTTACTAAGTCGTTTAGTTCTAAAACCGTCATATTTTTAACCGCTTCAATGATTTGTTCTTTAGTCATGATCGATCTTCCTCCTTAATATTTTAGTTTTAGGCGATTTGTAAATTAAGCACCTTGTTCTTCTTTCTTCTCAGCAACTGCTTTTGTAACAAGCGCAAAGTTGCGGATTGGTGCTTGAAGAACGCTAAGCAACATAGAGAGCAAGCCTTCGCGAGATGGAAGCTCTGCAAGCGCCTTAACTTCTTCAAATGTTGCTACGTTACCTTCGATGATACCTGCTTTAATTTTTAACGCTTCGTTCTTTTTTGCGAATTCGTTTAAAATTTTTGCAGGAGCAACGACATCATCATTGCTGAATGCGATCGCATTCGGACCTGTTAATGTTTCATCTAAACCTTCTAAGCCTAACTCAGCAACAGCACGACGAGTTAATGTGTTTTTGTACACTTTGAACTCGATGCCCGCTTCGCGAAGTTGCTTACGAAGTTCTGTAACTTGAGCGACATTTAAGCCGCGATAATCAACAATGATCGTTGATTTGCTCGCGCGAAGTTTTTCAGCAATCTCCGCTACTAGCTGCTGCTTTTGTTCAAGTACGCTGCTCATGTCAACACCTCCTGTAGAAGTTGAGTTTCGACACCACTTATACCGCTCAATAAAAAACCTCCATGTCAACGCAGACATGGAGGCCCCCGAAAAGTGCAAGATGCACTTATTTATGAGTCTCAACACCTCGGTAGGAAATTAAGCCTATATGAGGCACCTACTGTCTACGGTACAAATGATATTCGCTTTTCAAACAATAGATAGTATACTAAAGCGTTTCTAAAAAGTCAATATCTATAATTAGCGAGCAACAGCAACAGTAGAAGGATCTACTTTTACGCCAGGGCCCATCGTTGAAGCAACTGTTACGTTTTTCACGTATGTGCCCTTCGCCGCTGCTGGTTTTACTTTTAAGATTGTCTCATAAATTGTCGCGAAGTTTTCTACTAATTTTTCAGTATCAAATGATACTTTACCGATTGGCACGTGGATGTTTCCTGCTTTGTCAACGCGGTATTCCACTTTACCAGCTTTAATTTCATTGACTGCTTTCGCAACATCAAATGTAACCGTTCCAGTTTTAGGGTTTGGCATTAAACCTTTTGGTCCTAAAATACGACCGATTTTACCAACTTCACCCATCATATCAGGAGTTGCAACGATAACATCAAACTCAAACCAACCTTGCTGAATTTTGTTGATGTAATCTGTATCACCTACGTAATCTGCGCCTGCCGCTTCTGCTTCCTTCGCTTTTTCACCTTTTGCAAGCACTAATACGCGACGTACTTTACCTGTTCCATGCGGTAATACAACCGCACCCCGAATTTGTTGATCTGCTTTCTTCGGATCAACTCCTAAACGGAAAGCAACTTCTACTGTTGCATCAAATTTTGCAACGTTTGTCTTTTTCACTAATTCGATCGCTTCTTTTACGTCGTATGCTTTAGAGCGATCAATTAACTTCGCTGCCTCTAAGTAACGTTTTCCTCTTTTTGGCATTATTATTTCCTCCTTTTGTGGTTTTAACGGAAAGACCTCCCACGAATAAAGGTTGCGAAAACTATATAGTTCGCTTCCGCAACCTTTTCCAGCCAGATCTTCATTAGTCTTCGATGACGATACCCATGCTGCGCGCCGTTCCTTCGATCATGCGCATAGCTGCTTCAATGCTCGCCGCGTTTAAGTCTGGCATTTTTGTTTCAGCAATCTCGCGCACTTTGTCGCGCTTTACTGTTGCCACTTTATTACGGTTTGGCTCACCAGAACCAGACTCGATACCAGCCGCTTTCTTAAGTAACACAGCAGCAGGTGGAGTTTTCGTAATAAATGTAAATGAACGGTCTTCGTATACCGTAATTTCAACAGGAATAATTAAACCTGCTTGATCAGCTGTACGAGCGTTGAATTCTTTACAGAATCCCATGATGTTAACACCAGCTTGACCTAATGCTGGACCGACTGGTGGTGCTGGATTCGCTTTCCCTGCAGGAATTTGCAATTTGACAACTTTAATTACTTTTTTAGCCACGAGACACACCTCCTTAAGTCCGTGATGTGGTATTAGGGATATTCCCTCCCACTCCATATATGAAAACAATCATCGCATTCGTCTCAATGATTGAGACATACTGACCTTAAAATATTATCACTTTTCTTGCCCATTTGCAAGTTGTTTACTATTATATTTTTTCAATTTGCGAAAAGTCAAGCTCTACTGGTGTTTCACGTCCAAACATGTCAACAAGAACAGTTACTTTTTGTTTATCTATTTCGATTTCTTGGATCGTTCCAACAAAATTCGCAAAGGGACCTTCTTTAATCCGAACGGCTTCATTTAATTCGAAATCAAAGTCTAACTCGATCAAATCAACGCCCATTCGTTTTAAAATCGCGGAAACTTCTTCTTCCAGAAGCGGCGTCGGTTTCGATCCAGCACCAGCTGAACCGACAAACCCCGTTACTCCTGGTGTATTGCGAACAACATACCAGGAGTCATCTGTCATAATCATTTCGACGAGCACGTAACCTGGGAATACTTTCTTTTTGACAACTTTCTTTTTACCACCTTTTGTGTCTGTTTCTTCCTCTTCAGGCACGACGACGCGAAAAATTTTATCTTGCATACCCATCGACTCAACACGCTTTTCTAAGTTCGTTTTTACTTTATTTTCATAACCCGAGTACGTATGAATAACATACCAATTCTTTTCCATTCGCTGGGACGATATCGTCCTTCCCTCCCTAAACAAATCTTTTTTTAGGCAAAATAAAAACCCGTTACCGGGCTTTATTTCTTGTTTGTTATCTTTCATTATACCATGGATATACTATTACTATTCAAGTATAAAACGAACTAACTCTGAAATTCCTAAATCAATAACAGCAAAAAATACAGTAAAAAATGCCACTGTCGCTAAAACGGTGATCGTATAGTTTATTAGTTCTTTTCGTTTCGGCCAGCTGACTTTTTTCATCTCACGAACAACTTCGCGGAAAAATTTCGTTACTCGTTGCATAAGAAACCCTCCAACATCTCGGGATCATCAACTACTTCGTTTCGCGGTGAATCGTATGCGTATGGCATGTTTTACAAAACTTTTTCATCTCTAGCCGCTCATCGTAATGAGCAACATTTTTCATCGTTGAATAATTTCGACTTAAACATTGGCTACACGCTAAAATCACTTTTTTGCGCATACGTTTTCCTCCGGCATACTACGTCTTAAAAACTGTATCATACAATATTTTTTTATGTCAATATTATAAACGAATTCCTTGAATTTCTACATACTTTTCTAATTTGCGTTTCACGCGTTGCAATGCGTTGTCAATGGATTTCACGTGACGATTGAGCTCTTCCGAAATTTCTTGATATGATCGACCTTCTAAATAAAGAAGGAGCACTTTCCTTTCTAAATCGCTAAGTAGTTCGGTCATCTTCTCTTCCATATGATCGAACTCTTCCCTATTAATAATTAGTTCCTCAGGATTTGTTATTTTCGTTCCCGAAAGAACGTCCATCAATGTACGGGCAGAATCATCTTCGTAAATCGGCTTGTCCAATGAAACGTAACAATTGAGTGGAATGTGTTTTTGTCGCGTAGCCATTTTTATAGCTGTAATCATTTGCCGAGTAATACATAACTCCGCAAACGCCTTAAATGAAGACTGCTTATCTTCTTTAAAATCTCGGATTGCTTTGTATAACCCAATCATTCCTTCTTGCACAATATCTTCGCGATCTGCACCGACTAAAAAATATGAACGCGCCTTCGCTCGGACAAAATTTTTATACTTATGAATTAAATAATCAAGCGCCTCACTATCACCTTGATGCACAAGTTCCACAATCATTTCGTCTTCTAGTTGCTCGTAACGGCTTTGTTGTTTTTCATTTGCATTTGCGCTCACGCCGATCCCCCCGCCCTGCACATGGATAAAAGTATTATACAGTACATTTTTTTACAGGGTCAATCGTTCATTTTTCCCCTCTTCGCCATTTTTCGAAAATTTTTGCGACTTCATCTGTCAGAGGAATTTTTGATATCGGCTTCTTTTGTTGAATGTGCTTAACGTTCGTCGAAATATTTCGCTGCACCGCATCCACTTCAATGAGTAGCTCCCGTGCTGATTTACGTAACGCTCCTTGACCGAAAATCGCCCATTGTTCCGTATAGTCTGACGTAGCAACATATACTTTTGTCCGAACTTGCTGGAGCGATTTCGCCAATTTCTCGATATGTTCATCAGCCGTTTCGTTTTCCTTCGTGAAAATGACCTCTACTTGATGATCGACATATTTTTTTGTTGTTCCTTGTACGAGGTGTGCGTCAAAAACAATAATGACTTTACAACCAGTAAATGCTTGATATTCCGCCATTTTCTCGACAAGTCGGTCACGAGCTAACGATAAATCTGTATCGCGCAACTCGCGTAGTTCTGGCCAGGCACCGATGATGTTGTAGCCATCAACGATTAAAATGTCCATTTTACTCACCTAATGGATGACGCTTTCGGTACACCTCATACATTAACAAGCTCGCCGCAACAGAAGCATTTAACGATGTAACATGTCCAATCATCGGCAAGCGAACGAGCACATCGCATTTATCTCGTAATAAACGGCTTATTCCTTTCCCTTCACTACCGATAACTAAGGCTAATGGAATAACCCCATCAAGTTGACGATAATCTTGGTTTCCTTTTGCATCTGTTCCAAAAATCCAAACCCCTCGCTCTTTTAATTCATCTACCGTTCGCGCTAAGTTGGTTACACGCGCAACAGGCACATATTCAATCGCACCCGTTGACGCTTTTGCCACCGTTGCGGTTAAAGCGACCGATCGCCGCTTCGGGATAATAATGCCATGAGCACCTACCGCATCAGCTGTTCGCATAATCGAACCTAAATTGTGTGGATCTTCAAGTTCATCTAGAATAATAAAAAATGGTGCTTCCCCTTGCGCTTTTGCCTTTTTAAATAAATCGTCTATATCATAGTATCGATATGCAGCAACTTGTGCAATGACTCCCTGATGATTGCCGTCACTTAATTGATCCATCTTTTTTTTAGGGACATACTGTACTGTAATACCCATCTCTTTGGCGAGCTGAATGATCGACTGCATTTGACCACGTTGCGAGCCTTCAGCAATCCATATTTTATTCATTTCTCGTCCGGATTTTAACGCTTCTAACACGGGATTTTTACCGATAATGAGATCCATGATCACATCCCCCTTTCTTCATCATTGCGATGTACATCTAACGCCCAACGTATTAATTGGTGGAGACGTTCTTCATTTCCGCTTAAAAAATGGTAACCAACTAACGCTTCAAATCCTGTGCTTTGACGGTACGTTTGTACATCTGTATTTTTCGGTGTACTCCCCGATTTTGCATTACGACCTCTTCGAACAATAGCTACTTCCTGTTCAGAAAGCTGGTTATGATTGAGCAACCATTGCAATACTCGTGATTGCGCTTTAGCACAAACGTATGTTTTTGCTAAGTTGTGTAAATCGTTTGGTTTTACTTTCCCTAAGGTAAGGAGGTGATGCCGTACGAATAATTCGTATACGGCATCACCAATATAAGCTAACGTTAAACCGTTTAACTGTTCAAAATCCTTAATTTTGTTAAACAAATGTAACATCGTCTTATCCTCTTCTCCATCTCGTTCCTTGTGGTGTATCTTCTAAAATAATGTTTTTTGCCTTTAATTCATCACGAATCCGATCAGCTAAGGCGAAATCGCGATTTTTCCGCGCTTCAATTCGCTGTTGGATAAGTGCTTCAATTTCTTCATCAAGTAATTCATCGTGTTGTAAAGAAAGGCCAAGCACATCAAAAATCTGTTCAAATTGTTGTAAAAATGCTTGAATGACCTGTTTCGATGTATGCTTTTCCATTAAGTATACATTGGCTTGTTTCGCTAATTCAAACAGAACAGCGATCCCGTTTGCTGTATTAAAATCATCATCCATTTCTCGAATAAACTCGTCTCTTAATCCTTCAATTTTCGCTAGCCATTGTTCATCATTCGTCGTTAAATTCGTGCTGCTTTCTAAACGATGTTTTAAGTTCGCATAAGCTGTTTTTAAGCGTTCTAATCCGCTTTTTGCACTTTCAAGTAACGGTTGGCTATAGTTGATTGGATGACGATAGTGAACTGAAAGCATAAAGAAACGTAACACTTGCGGATCAACTTGCTTAATAATGTCGTGCACTAAAATAAAGTTCCCGAGCGATTTCGACATTTTTTCATTATCGATATTAATGTAGCCGTTATGCAACCAATATTTCGCAAAAGGCTTTCCTGTTAGCGCTTCAGACTGAGCAATTTCATTTTCATGGTGCGGGAACGTTAAATCTTGTCCCCCAGCATGAATATCAATCGTATCTCCTAAATATTTGCGCGCCATCGCCGAGCATTCAATATGCCATCCTGGACGCCCTTTTCCCCATGGGCTATCCCAATAAATCTCTCCTTCTTTTGCCGCTTTCCATAGCGCAAAGTCAAGCGGATCTTCTTTTTTTTCTTCGACTTCAATACGAGCACCTGATTTTAATTCATCAATCGATTGATGCGATAGCTTCCCATAATCAGAGAAACGGCGCGTTCGATAATATACATCACCATCAACTTCATACGCATATCCTTTTTCAATAAGCTGTTCAATAAATTGAATGATTGTATCTATGTTTTCTGTTACCCGTGGATGAACGTCTGCCTTTTTGCAACCAAGCGCTGTAATATCTTCAAAATACGCTTCAATAAACCGCTCCGCAATCGTCGGCACATCTTCTCCTAATTCCCTTGCTGCGCGAATAAGTTTATCATCTACATCTGTGAAGTTGGAAACATATTGTACTTCATACCCACGAAATTGTAAGTAGCGACGAATCGTATCAAACACAATCGCTGGACGAGCGTTGCCAATATGAATATAGTTGTATACTGTCGGACCACATACATACATTTTCACTTTATTTGGTTCTAACGGGATAAATGGCTCCTTTTTTCGCGTTAACGTATTATACACTTGAATGCTCATGGTTCACCGTTCCTTTCTTTAGATCTTCTAATTGTGCTTTTAGTTGCTCGATTTCTGCTTCTAACTCTTTAAAGCGATCTGCAATCGGATCCGGCAAATCACAATGATTTAGATCTTTATTCACACGCACGCCATTTTGTACAACAACGCGACCTGGAATGCCGACAACGGTTGAGTTCGGCGGCACATCTTTCAACACGACCGATCCTGCCCCAATTTTACTATTTTCCCCAACCGTAATCGAACCAAGCACCTTTGCGCCGGTAGCAATCAAACAATTATCTTTAATTGTCGGATGGCGCTTCCCCTTCTCTTTTCCCGTTCCACCGAGTGTGACACCTTGATACACCGTTACGTTATCACCAATTTCACACGTTTCCCCGATGACAACTCCCATGCCGTGATCGATGAAAAAGCGGCGACCAATTTTTGCTCCTGGATGAATTTCGATACCGGTAAAAAAGCGGCTAATTTGTGAAATGAGACGAGCTAAAAAATAAAATTTCCGCTTGTAAAGCGCATGTGCAATGCGATGTGCCCAAATGGCGTGCAACCCTGAATACGTTAAAATGACTTCTAAATAACTTCTTGCTGCCGGATCTTGTTCAAAAATAACTTCAATGTCCTCTTTTAATGTTTTAAACACCATCATTCCCCCTTTGTTATCTTTCAAATAAAAAAACGTCTCTGTGTACAATGACACAGAGACGCTTCTTGCGCGGTTCCACTCTGTTTAGCCTTAAGGCTCACTCTTGCCCTTATAACGGAAGGGAATCCGCTCCATTCTACTACAGAACGTCTCTGATTCGAAAGGAGGCTCCGAGGTGCATTTCAAAAGAATCAAACATAAACCACTTCCAGCCAAGGTGGTTCTCTCTGACATGCTGATTCTTTTTACTTCTCCTCATCAACGCTTTCACTAATATAGCTTACACCTATTTTATTGCATAAACAAGGAAATGTTAACGAATGAATTGAGTTAATCGAGATAGCACCGTTTCTTTTCCAAGCAAACGAATCGCCTCTGGAAGCTCTGGACCATGCGTTTGCCCTGTAACCGCTACGCGAATTGGCATAAATAAGTTTTTCCCTTTTTGGCCAGTTTCTTTTTGTACTGTTTTAATCGCTGCTTTAATGTGCTCACTGTCAAACGTTGTAAGCTGTTCAATTTGCTCATAAAATGCTTTTAATACATGTGGCACTTGTTCACCAGCTAAAACAACCTTCGCCTCTTCATCATACTCGATTTCTTGCTTAAAGAACAACTCTGACAGCTCAACAATCTCAGCGCCGTAGCTCATTTGCTCTTGATATAGTGCAATTAAATCACGAGCCCACTGCTTTTGCTCATCGGTCATCTGTTCTGGCAAGCGCCCTGTTTGAATTAAATGAGGAAGCGATAGTTCTACTAAACGATCTAAATCAAGTTTTTTAATATACTGGTTGTTCATCCATGTTAACTTTTGTTTATCAAACATGGACGGAGATTTGGATAAACGGGAAACATCAAACATGCGAATGAGTTCTTCTTTGGTAAAAATCTCCTCTTCCCCTTCTGGCGACCAACCTAATAGTGCAAAAAAGTTAAACATCGCTTCTGGTAAATATCCAAGCTCTTTATATTGAGAAACGAATTGAATAATCGACTCATCGCGCTTTGACAATTTTTTGCGATTTTCATTTACAATCAGCGTTAAATGCGCGTATTTTGGTGGCTCCCAACCAAAATATTCATAAACCATTAATTGTTTCGGAGTGTTTGATAAATGCTCTTCGCCGCGGAACACGTGCGTAATTTTCATTAAATGATCATCAATCACGACAGCAAAGTTATACGTTGGGATGCCGTTCGCTTTGACGATCACCCAATCGCCAATATCTTTCGACTCAAACGATACATGACCGCGCACCATATCTTCGAATTCATATACTTTTCCTTCTGGAACTTTTAAACGAATTGTGTAAGGTTTTCCTTCTGCTTCGAGCTGTTGAACTTGCTCTGGCGTTAAATGACGGCATTTTCCGCTGTATTGTGGCGCCGCAATACCTGCCGCTTTTTGCGCCTCACGCTCTTGTTCCAACTCCTCAGGTGTACAAAAACATTTGTATGCATGTCCTTTTTCTAACAACTCGTTTGTATATTGGCGATATATGTGCAGACGCTCTGTTTGGCGATAAGGACCATATCCACCATCTTTATCTACAGATTCATCATATTCAATCCCGAGCCATTTCAAATTTTCAAGTTGTGATTGTTCGCCGCCTTCTACATTTCGCTCAATATCTGTATCTTCAATGCGGACGATAAATTTTCCGTGATGATGTCGCGCAAATAAATAGTTAAATAATGCTGTACGCGCACCACCGATATGTAAATGCCCCGTCGGACTTGGCGCATAACGCACCCTTACTTCCTGTGACATGTCATGACCTCCATCTACCTAATTTCTGTACCCCATTGTACCGTAAACGCCATACAAAATCCATCATTCATTATTTTTTTGTAACAAAACGACGGCTTGTGCAGCAATTCCTTCTCCTCTCCCTGTAAAGCCGAGCTTTTCTGTCGTCGTCGCCTTTACGTTGACTTGTGAAACGTCTCCTTCTAATAATTCAGCAATTCGTTTTTGCATGTTTGGGATATATGGAGCCATTTTTGGTTTTTGAGCAATAATTGTGCAGTCCACATTAACAAGTGTATATCCATGTCGCCGCACAAGATTCCATACCCGTTGTAGAAGAAGCGCAGAATCAGCATCCTTGTATGCTTCATCTGTATCAGGGAAATGTTTTCCAATGTCTCCTTCACCAATGGCTCCTAAACAAGCATCAGCAATGGCATGTAACAACACATCCGCATCAGAATGTCCAAGCAGTCCTTTCTCATACGGAATATGGATTCCACCAATGATAAGCGGACGCCCTTCAGCAAACTGATGGACATCAAACCCTTGTCCAATTCGATACATCATTGATCCCCTCTCGCACGTAAAATAGCCTCTGCAAATAATAAATCTTCTGGTGTTGTTAATTTAATGTTTGTATACTCGCCTTCTACAATGACGACACGTTGCCCCATCCGTTCAACAAGACTTGCATCATCTGTTCCAATAAACTGTTCTTTTTTTGCTCGCTCATGAGCGTCGAGTATTAATGGCATGGAAAAAGCTTGTGGGGTTTGTACAGCCCACAAGCTCGATCGATCGACCGTTTTTTCAATATGGCCATCGATCACCTGTTTCATCGTATCCTTGACAGGAACAGCAAGTACAGCTGCTCCCGTCCCTTTTGTTGCCTGAACAAGCTCATGAATTTTTTTGATTGTTACAAACGGACGAGCACCATCATGGATGAGCACAATATGACCATCATTTACCGCTTTTAACCCGTTGTAGACGCTCTGTTGTCTTTCTTCCCCTCCTGAAACGAGGGCGTTTACTTTTTTTATTTCAAAGCGATGAAGCATATGAACAAATTGCTCACGTTCTTGATCGTTAATAACTAAAACAATACCTTGACATAAATTATCTCTTTCAAATACACGTAACGTATGAATAATAACAGGTATTCCTTCAAGCTCAATAAACTGTTTGTTTATTCCTGCATTCATTCGTTTTCCTCGGCCAGCTGCCGGTATAACGACATGGTAATTCATTTTCCTATCTCCTAACAGCTCATAATGCTTTTTCAAGTAATTTTAATTTAGCAAAAATCATTCTTCCAGCCGAAGTTTGTAAGACGCTCGTCACAAGCACATCGACTCGTTTTCCGATGTAGTCTTTTCCGTCCTCTACAACGATCATCGTCCCATCATCTAAATAAGCAACACCTTGATTTTGTTCTTTCCCATCTTTAATGACGTGAACATTTAATTCTTCCCCTGGAAGAACGATCGGTTTTACTGCGTTCGCTAAGTCGTTAATATTTAGTACGGGAACATTTTGCAACTCGCATACTTTATTTAAATTAAAGTCATTTGTCACGACAACGCCTGATGTCAATTGAGCCAATTTTACAAGCTTGCTGTCGACTTCTTGGATTCCTTCAAAATCGCCCTCATATATTTCCACGTTAATTGCTAACTCTTTTTGAATGCGGTTTAAAATATCTAGTCCTCTCCGTCCACGATTTCTCTTTAAAGCATCGGAAGAGTCAGCGATATGTTGCAATTCTTCAAGAACAAACCGCGGAATGACAATCGTCCCTTCCAAAAAGCCCGTTTGACAAATATCTGCAATACGACCGTCAATGATGACACTCGTATCTAAAATTTTTAGCGATTTCCCCTTTTTTTCTTCTTCCTCGCTACCTTTTTTCTTTCCACTTCGATTCGGTAAAGAAAATAGGTTCATTAGTTCATCGCGTTTTTTAAATCCAACTTGAAATCCTAAGTAACCTAACAATAGCGTAAGAAAAATCGGCAATATCGTATTAACAAGCGGAATTTGAATAGAGTTTAATGGAATAACGACTAAAAAGGCTACAATCAATCCGAAAATTAAACCGAGACTCCCGAATAGTAAGTCTGTTACAGGTGCTTTAACTAACGTTTCTTCCATCCAATGAATAAGTCCAACCACATGATCGACTAACCAAAACGTGAGAAGGAATACGATGATCGCACCAACTGGGGCGGCTACATATGGGCTATCGACATAAGGAAGATCGTTTAGATGCAATAGTTTTAACAAAGTAGGAAAGAAAATAATTCCTAACATTCCCCCAGTAATGAAAAAAGATGCTTGCACAATTCGTTTTAACACGCTTTTCACCTCCTCTATTACATTATAAACAGTTTCCAATGTTTGAAACCAATCTGAACATCATTTTTAATCATTTTTTAATGGTTTTGTTAAAATATTGGACGATTTTTCCCTTCTCCTAATGCGTAATATAGCGCTTCTTCTACATTAGTTACTCCAATGACTTCAACACCTTTTGGAACGTTCCAGCCACCGATGTTGCTTTTCGGAATAATGATACGCTGAAAGCCAAGTTTAGCAGCTTCTTGCACACGCTGTTCAATGCGGGATACACGACGTACTTCACCTGTCAATCCGACTTCTCCGATCACAACGTCCGTATGGTTTGTTGGTTGATCACGAAAACTAGATGCAATGCTTACCACAATGGCTAAGTCAATCGCAGGTTCATCTAACTTAATTCCACCAGCCACTTTTAAATAAGCATCCTGGTTTTGAAGAAGTAGGCCGACC
Source organism: Anoxybacillus sp. MB8 (assembly GCF_011006755.1). Classification (NCBI taxonomy): domain Bacteria; kingdom Bacillati; phylum Bacillota; class Bacilli; order Caryophanales; family Anoxybacillaceae; genus Anoxybacillus; species Anoxybacillus sp. MB8. The sequence continues at coordinate 6,138 of NZ_RXXX01000015.1, read as the reverse complement.
CTTTTTTCAAGCACCGCCATTAGTAAAGATACACGATTATGATCTATTCCTGTTGCCATTCGACGTGGCGTTCCGAAACTAGTCGGCGATACTAATGCTTGAATTTCCACTAACACAGGTCTCGTCCCTTCCATAGAAGCGACAACCGTTGACCCTGAAGCACCTTTCGAACGCTCTTCTAAAAAAATTTCTGATGGGTTTTTGACTTCTGTAAGCCCTATTTCTTTCATTTCGAAAATACCGATTTCATTTGTGGAACCAAATCGATTTTTCACCGCTCGTAAAATGCGGTACGTATGATGGCGTTCGCCCTCAAAATATAATACGGTATCTACCATATGTTCAAGAATACGCGGACCTGCAAGCGCTCCTTCTTTCGTGACATGTCCGACAATGAAAATCGCAATACCTTTCGTTTTAGCTATTCGCATCAGCTCTGCTGTACATTCACGAACTTGTGAAACGCTCCCTGGCGCTGATGTAATCTCTGAACGATATATCGTCTGAATCGAGTCGATGACAACGAACGATGGTTTCATTTCATCAACAGTTTGAATAATATGCTCTAAATTTGTTTCAGACAAAACATATAAATGTTCAGCAGTTACATGTAACCGCTCAGCGCGCAACTTCGTTTGTTTTACTGATTCTTCCCCGGAAATATATAATACAGGATGGCCGTCGTTTGCGAGTTGAGCACAAACTTGCAGCAATAATGTTGATTTTCCAATACCAGGATCTCCGCCAATTAAAACAAGGGAACCTCGAACAATTCCGCCCCCGAGCACGCGATTAAACTCTGTAAACTTCGTGTCGATTCTCGGTTCTTGTGTTGTTTCTACCGTCGTAATTGATACAGGCTTGGTTGCTACCCCTTCTGTATGCACAAATAGCGCACGGTTATGTGGTTTTACTATTTCCGTTTCTTCGACCATTGCGTTCCATGAATGACAACCTGGACATTTTCCCATCCACTTCGCTGTTTCATATCCACAATGTTGACAAACGAATTTCGTTTTCCGCTTAACCATTACTCCATTCCTTTCATTATGAAAAACAAGGTATGCGTGTAAGCATACCTTGTTTTCGTTATTTTACTGTCTCTGTTGTTAACACAACAAACTGACCATCTTTTACGTCCATAACAACTTTTTGTCCGCTGCCAATCGTTCCTTTTAACAGTTCTTCAGATAAACGATCTTCAATATGTTTTTGAATTGCTCGACGCAATGGACGCGCTCCGTACTCTAAATCGTAACCTTCTTCTGCTAATTTTTCAATTGCGGCATCCGTTAATTCTAAATCGATTTGTTGTTCTTGTAGGCGTTTTTTCAATTGCTCAACCATTAATGAAACAATTTCCTTCAAATGTTTCTTTTCAAGTGAATGGAAAACAATAATTTCATCAATTCGGTTTAAAAACTCCGGACGGAACGCCTTTTTCAACTCGTCCATCACTTTCCCTTTCATATCTTTGTATTGCTGGCTTTCGTCTTGCACATTAAAACCGACATATTTATTTCTTTTTAAAGCGTCAGCACCAACGTTTGATGTCATAATAATGATCGTATTGCGGAAATCAACTGTGCGTCCTTTCGAATCCGTTAAACGTCCATCTTCTAGCACTTGTAATAAAATGTTAAATACATCTGGATGCGCTTTTTCAATCTCATCTAATAAGATGACAGAATACGGTTTGCGACGAACTTTTTCCGTTAATTGTCCCCCTTCTTCATAGCCGACGTATCCTGGAGGTGAACCGACAAGACGTGATGTCGAATGTTTCTCCATATATTCAGACATATCGATACGAATCATCGCATCTTCATCGCCAAACATCGCTTCAGCAAGCGCTCGCGCTAACTCTGTTTTTCCTACACCCGTCGGTCCAAGGAAAATAAACGAGCCAATTGGACGCTTTGGATCTTTTAATCCTGCACGAGCACGACGAACTGCTTTAGCAACAGCTTTTACTGCCTCTTCTTGCCCGATGACACGAGAATGTAAAATTTCCTCTAACTTTAATAATCGTTCTGTTTCTGTTTGAGCTAATTTAGATACCGGAATTCCCGTCCAACTTGATACAACAGCTGCAATATCTTCTACAGTCACTTCAGAGTTTTCTTGACCTTGTTTCTCTTTCCATGCCCGCTTTGTTTCTTCAAGTTGTTCGCGCAATTTTTGTTCTGCATCTCGTAATGATGCTGCTTTTTCAAACTCTTGACTTTGCACAGCTGCATCTTTTTCTTTGCGAATTTCCTCAAGTTTTTGTTCAAGCTCTTTTAAATTTGGTGGTGTCGTAAACGAACGTAAGCGTACTTTCGAGCAAGCTTCGTCAATTAAATCAATTGCTTTATCTGGTAAAAATCGATCCGAAATATAGCGGTCTGAAAGCTTTACTGCCTGCTCAATTGCCTCATCTGAAATAGAAACGCGATGGTGAGCTTCGTAACGATCTCGCAAACCTTTTAAAATTTGAATAGATTCCTCAACCGTTGGTTCCCCAACGTGAATTGGTTGGAAACGTCTTTCTAATGCTGCGTCTTTTTCAATATATTTTCGGTATTCATCTAATGTTGTTGCCCCGATGCATTGTAATTCTCCGCGAGCAAGAGAAGGTTTTAAAATATTTGATGCATCAATAGCCCCTTCCGCACCGCCTGCTCCGATGAGCGTATGCAATTCGTCAATAAACAAAATGATGTTGCCAGCCTGGCGAATTTCATCCATTACTTTTTTCAAACGATCTTCAAATTCCCCACGATATTTTGTTCCTGCAACAACTGTTCCCATATCAAGCGTCATGACACGCTTATCGCGAAGCGTCTCTGGCACTTCGTTATTGACAATTTGTTGAGCTAGTCCTTCGGCAATAGCCGTTTTCCCTACACCTGGCTCTCCGATTAAAACAGGATTATTTTTCGTCCGGCGACTTAACACTTCAATGACACGTTGAATTTCTTTACTTCTTCCAATCACAGGATCTAAACCGCCTTCACGTGCAATCGCTGTTAAATCACGTGCTAAACTGTCTAGTGTCGGCGTGTTCGCATGCGTGGTTCCCCCATGATGCCCTGATGCCGATTCATTGCTTCCTAATAATTGAAGCACTTGCTGACGAGCTTTATTTAGGCTTACTCCTAAATTATTTAAAACACGTGCAGCAACACCTTCTCCTTCACGAATAAGTCCAAGTAAAATATGCTCTGTTCCAACGTACGAATGTCCAAGCTTTCTAGCTTCATCCATAGACAACTCAATCACTTTTTTTGCGCGAGGCGTATAATGAATTGTTTGTCCTACTTCGTTTCCACGTCCAATGAGTGATTCTACTTCTTTTTGAATTTTATCTGGTCCTAATCCAAGCGCCATAAGCGCTTTTGCTGCAATTCCTTCCCCTTCGCGAATTAAGCCAAGCAAAATGTGCTCTGTTCCAATATTGTTATGTCCCAAACGAACTGCTTCTTCTTGTGCTAGTGCTAACACTTTTTGTGCTCGCTCTGTAAAACGTCCGAACATCATTCTTATCAACCTCCTTTAATTTACTTCCATTGGTATAATCGTTCACGAATGAGTGATGCACGGCGAACATCTCGCTCTTGCGGACGCAACGCACCACCTGCATATTTTTGTAAGAAACCGGGCTGCGTCAAAATCATTAGCTCTGTTAAAATGGTTTTTGGCACGTTCGTAATATACCCTAAATCAATACCTAATCGTACATCAGATAAACATTGTGCCGCTTCTTTTGAACCGATGATTCGACTATTCGTTAACACACCGTAAGAACGATATACCCTATCTTCTAATTGTATGTTAGAAGTTTTGACTAATGCCTCACGCGCCATTCGCTCTTGTTCAATTAATTGACGAACAACTCCTGTTAAATCTTCGACAATATCTTCTTCACTTTTTCCTAATGTAATTTGATTTGATATTTGAAAAATATTCCCTAATGCTTCACTGCCTTCTCCATACGTGCCACGAACAACTAAACCAAGCTGATTAATAGCTGGAATTACTTGATTTATTTGTTGTGTTAATACAAGTCCTGGCAAATGCATCATAACGGATGCACGTAATCCCGTTCCGACGTTTGTTGGGCAACTAGTTAAATATCCGTATTTTTCATCAAAAGCATAGTCGACATGTTGTTCAATCCAGTCGTCTAAAGCGTTAGCCATTTTTAACGCTTCTTTTAATTGAAAACCTGCAAACAAACATTGAATGCGAATATGATCTTCCTCATTGATCATAATGCTTGCTTCTTCTTGTTCCGATAATAAACATGCACCAAATGTACAATCTTCAGCTAAATGAGGACTAATCAAATGTTTTTCGACTAACACACGCTTTTCAATCGATTGTAACTCATTCATTTTTAATAAGAAAAAGGGGCCGATATGACCGAGACGTCTTTGTGAAAATAACTGTTCAAATAACTGAACGATTTGCATCGCTTCTTCATTTGTAAATACGGTCGGGAACGAGTATTGTTTCATGTTTCTCGCTAGACGAATGCGACTACTTAATACAATGTCAGAGTCTGGACCTTCTTCGTTCATCCATGGGCTGAGAGCGCGTTGGAAAAATACATATTCATTCATATCAAGCGCCCCCTTCTGCGTTTAATTTTGTCTCAAGCTCCCGAATTTGATCACGCACTTCAGCGGCTTTTTCGAACTGTTCTTTAGCAATAAGCTCCTGTAACATTTGTTTTAACTGTCCAATTTGTTTACGAACATATAATGTCCCACCGACCCGCTTCGGAATTTTCCCTTCATGGGCTACATGCCCGCCATGCAATCTTCGAAAAATAGGTGGCAAATGGGTACGAAACGTCTCATAGCAACTCGCACAACCAAAGCGACCAACTTTCACAAATTGGGCATATGTCATTTTGCAATGCTCGCATTGTAATATATGCTCATTATGAAAAGAGGGCGCTTTTGGTTCTTTTAATGACGCATCCATATTTAATAATCCTGCAATTAAATTGTTAATGGAAAAAGCGCCTTGATGAGGGAACATAAACATTTCACCTTTTTCATGCGCACATTGTTCACAAAGATGAATTTCTGTTTTTTCCCCATTCACAATTTTAGTAAAATGAAGCGTCGCTGGCCGTTGATTGCATTCTTGACATATCAAATGATTCACCCTCTTTACATATACTTTAGCGATGTCAGCATCGCTTTTAATATGCGGGCACGCAGTTCATCACGATGAGGAAGGTCAATAGATAAAACTGCGCGATCAATAATGCTTAACATCATATTCGCTTCCCGCTCCGAAATTACCTTTTCATCTAACAATCGTTGAATAATATGTTCTCCATTCGTCTGACTAATTCGGTCGCGAACGATGGACAATAAATGGTCAATGAGCTGAGAAGCATTTTGGGCTTTCACTTTCATAATACGAATATAACCGCCACCGCCGCGTTTACTTTCAACAATGTATCCTCTCTCTAACGTAAAACGTGTATTAATGACATAGTTAATTTGCGAAGGAACACACTGAAATTTATCCGCAATTTCACTTCGTTTAATCTCGACGATATCTTTTCCGCTCATATTTAATACTTGCTTTAAATATTGCTCAATGACATCAGAGATATTCCTCACATAATCCCTCCTCTGCCAGTTGACTTTGACTATATTTGACTTTAATTTTAATATATACGGAATTCTGCAAAAATGCAAGAATCCCTTCTTTTCTTCTCATATATTTTACCCACTGCATTCAATCAATAAAACAAAAAGACCAAGACAATTTTTGTCTTGGTCTTCTCTTTGCCCGGCAACGTCCTACTCTCGCAGGCGGTGTCCCGCCAACTACCATCGGCGCTGGAGAGCTTAACTTCCGTGTTCGGGATGGGAACGGGTGTGACCTCTCCGCCATCGTCACCGAGCAATATGATGAAGGATTATTCCTTCAAAACTAGATAACAGGAGTTCAGATGTTTTCTTGACTACGTCAAGAACCGTTCTTCGCTTTTCTTGTGTGTTTAGTTAAGTCCTCGATCGATTAGTATCCGTCAGCTACACGTGTCGCCACGCTTCCACCTCGGACCTATCTACCTTGTCATCTTCAAGGGATCTTACTCGCTTGACGCGATGGGAAATCTCATCTTGA
>NZ_RXXX01000159.1:0-336 GCF_011006755.1 Anoxybacillus sp. MB8 | reverse complement strand
GCCCAGCGCAAGGTGCTGGACAACACCCTGCGTGATTTCCGCCTCGGTGGTGCCGAGCTGGCGCCGGAGGCGCAGCAGCGCTTCGCGGCGATCAAGGAAGAACTGTCGGCGCTGTCGGCGAAGTTCTCGCAGAACGTGCTCGACGCTACCGATGCCTGGTCGCTGATCATCGAGGACGAAGCGCGGCTGAAGGGCCTGCCGGAAGACGTGAAGGCCGCCGCACATGCGGCAGCACGGAAGGACGGCAAGGCCGGCTGGAAACTGACCCTGCAGATGCCGTGCTACCTGCCGGTGCAGACCTGGGGTGAGGACCGCGACCTGCGCGAGATCCTGTAC
>NZ_RXXX01000157.1:0-338 GCF_011006755.1 Anoxybacillus sp. MB8 | reverse complement strand
GACTGCCCTATAGGAACTGTGCGCTCACGCATCTTTCGGGCCCGGGACGCCATTGCAGCGCAATTGCGGCCTATCCTGGATGGTGAAGATAGTGAACGACGGTGGTAAGGATTGATGATGCAAGCCCTGAAATCCCATTCCGATGAAGATCAACTGAATGCCTGGGAGGCCGCCGTGTCCTCCTGGGTGGATGGCGAGGCTGAAATACGCCCCGAAGAACTGGACTCCCCCTACGGGCGTCAAGTCTGGGATACCTACCATTTGATTGGTGACGTCATGCGTACCGACGCATTGGCGATCCGCACCTCGGATCGCTTTTACGCGCGTCTGTCCAAAGC
>NZ_RXXX01000156.1:0-339 GCF_011006755.1 Anoxybacillus sp. MB8 | reverse complement strand
GCCTGGATGTTTTAGCGTAGTGAATAGTCGAATGGAATGGAAAGTCCAGCCGTAGCAGGTGATAGCCCTGTAGGCGAAATTCAGTACGTGGAACTAAGCATCGAACAAGTAGGGCGGGACACGTGAAATCCTGTCTGAATATGGGGGGACCATCCTCCAAGGCTAAATACTCGTGATCGACCGATAGTGAACCAGTACCGTGAGGGAAAGGCGAAAAGAACCCCGGAAGGGGAGTGAAATAGATCCTGAAATCGTATGCATACAAACAGTAGGAGCACCTTCGTGGTGTGACTGCGTACCTTTTGTATAATGGGTCAGCGACTTACATTCAGTGGCAAG
>NZ_RXXX01000155.1:0-341 GCF_011006755.1 Anoxybacillus sp. MB8 | reverse complement strand
GAGACAGGACCCGGTAGCCCTGTTCGGCAAAGCGTTCGCATGTGTTGCGTATGTGTTGATTTACACCAAAAATTTCCTGCAACACGATCAAGCCGCGTTCGGCCTTTTCGTCGCCTGCGGCATAAGCCTGGAAACGGTGCTGGTCAGAGCTGGTCAAGCTAAGCGTACTCATGGCGTGTCCTTTAGCTGTAAAACAATAATTATCACTTATAACAGTCGCCCATACTGGGAGGCCAGCCTCAGGACGTTTACAATCCACCCAGAACGGCGGGGGTGTCTAGCTCTCGCCCAAGCCCCTCCTAATTCAATGGAATAATGATGCGTGACGTGCTAATGGACAG
>NZ_RXXX01000154.1:0-343 GCF_011006755.1 Anoxybacillus sp. MB8 | reverse complement strand
ATCGGCTCCTAGTGCCAAGGCATCCACCGTGCGCCCTTTCTAACTTAACTAAACACACTTTTCAGCCTGTTATCTAGTTTTCAAAGAACAAAGCTTCTGCTTGAACCTGCTTCATCGCAGCTTTGCGCCGAGGAATCCATCTTCCTCGAAGCCACTTTTAGACGCAGGCGCAAGGCTACTGCTTGAACATGTATGAGGGATATTCCCTCAAAACTAAACGAAGCGAAAAAGCGTTTTTTATCATATCAATTATATCCTTAGAAAGGAGGTGATCCAGCCGCACCTTCCGATACGGCTACCTTGTTACGACTTCACCCCAATCATTTGCCCCACCTTCGGCGGC
>NZ_RXXX01000153.1:0-344 GCF_011006755.1 Anoxybacillus sp. MB8 | reverse complement strand
CATCGGCTCCTAGTGCCAAGGCATCCACCGTGCGCCCTTTCTAACTTAACTAAACACACTTTTCAGCCTGTTATCTAGTTTTCAAAGAACATGGCTTCTTCTTGAAGCTACATCTTTGCTGCCATGCGCCGAGGAATCCATCTTCCTCGAAGCCACTTTTAGACGCAGGCGCAAGGCTACTGCTTGAACATGTATGAGGGATATTCCCTCAAAACTAAACGAAGCGAAAAAGCGTTTTTTATCATATCAATTATATCCTTAGAAAGGAGGTGATCCAGCCGCACCTTCCGATACGGCTACCTTGTTACGACTTCACCCCAATCATTTGCCCCACCTTCGGCGGC
>NZ_RXXX01000152.1:0-352 GCF_011006755.1 Anoxybacillus sp. MB8 | reverse complement strand
GTTCATCACGCATGTCCGAAAATACCTTGGCCGCGCCTAACAACATGGCCACGTGAGTGTCATGACCGCAAGCGTGCGATACCGACACCTCCTTGCCTTGACAGGTGCCTTTGGCAACGGACTTGAAGGGCAGGTCATTACGTTCCTGTACAGGCAGGGCCTCCATATCGGCTCGCAGGGCCACAACCGGGCCCGGCTTTCCGCCTTTCAATACGGCCTTGACGCCAGTTTGCGCAATGCCGGTCTGAATCTGATAACCAGGCATCGTTTCCAAGGCCGCCTTGATATAGGCGGCTGTGTTGTGCTCTTGGTAAGACAACTCGGGATTCTGGTGAATGTGGCGGCGCCATTC
>NZ_RXXX01000151.1:0-355 GCF_011006755.1 Anoxybacillus sp. MB8 | reverse complement strand
GTTCTTGTGGGCCATAGACGTTGAAGTAACGCAGGCCCACCACTGGTGCACGCAGGCTATCCAGATGGCGGCGCAGCACCTGGTCGAACAGAAACTTGGAATAGCCGTAGACGTTCAACGGTGCTTCGTTGCTGAGATCCTCGACATACAAGGGACCCGCACCGTAAACAGCGGCGGACGACGCATATAAGAGAGGGATGCGCTTGGCCTGGCAATACTCGAAAATTTCCAGCGTCACGCGGTAATTGTTATCCATCATGAACTGACCATTGCGCTCGGTGGTGTCCGAACATGCACCCTGGTGCAGCACAGCTTCAATATTGGAGAACTCATCCCGCGCCAGACGGGCACGGAA
>NZ_RXXX01000150.1:0-358 GCF_011006755.1 Anoxybacillus sp. MB8 | reverse complement strand
GGCTCGTGAGTGGCGGGATGCCGTTTTAGGCTTGCTTCAAGACAATGGACAATCCATATCCAGCCATGTCTTGGCCAACCAACTGTATTGGTTAGTGGGCGAAGATTGTCATGATGACGCCCAATATCATTTGCTCGCTCCGCTGTTTCCTACTTCGTTGGTGCATGCCGTTCATGCTGTGCTTCAGGAAGATCGCTTCGGAGACCAGATGAAGCAAGCTCGACAGGCACAGCGCGACAAAGTCATGCATGAGCATGCAGTGCGTTGGTATCCCGATTTGGCCGTGCGTAAGTTGGGAGGCACTAACCCGCAGAATATTTCTCAGTTAAATAGCGAACGGGGCGGGGTCAATTATTTT